>DATHNV010000303.1:0-4733 GCA_035485615.1 Acidimicrobiales bacterium | reverse complement strand
GATCGAGCCGGCCGTCGCGCGCAGTGTCTTGGGGTTGAAGGGATCCACGGAGTGGCCACTAAACACGACGCCCGTGGCGCCGGTGGCATCGGCCGAACGGATCAGCGTGCCGGCGTTGCCGGGGTCGCGTACGTCGTGGAGCACCAGGATCAACCCCTCTGCGGCTATGTCATCGAGATTCGAGATCGGCAACGGAGCAGTCGCGAGTACCGGCTGGGGCGAGGTGGCGTCAGCCACCCGTTCGAGGACGCCACTGGCCAAGACGTACACGCGCACGTCACGGCGACTGGCCGCCTCGAGGAGACCACTGAGGCGCCCGACGTGTTCTTCGTCTACATAGATCGACTCGAGAGCGGCGTTCGCATCCAGCGCGGCCGCCACGAGGTCTGGACCTTCGAGGACGCACGCCCCCTCGCTCCAACGAAACGATCGCTTCTGGCCGAGGCGCCGCAGTCGGCGCACCCGAGGATGCGACGAGCTCAGCGACTCGATGTTTGACCTACTTGGCGAGCGCGTCGACGGCCTGGGCGACAACCGCACCAAAGGTCGTGGGGTCGTTCACCGCGAGATCGGCCAGCATGCGACGGTCGACTTCGATGCCGGCTGCGTTCAGCCCGGCGATGAATCGGCTGTAGCTCACACCGTGCATCCGGGTGCCCGCGTTGATGCGCTGAATCCAGAGTCGACGCATGTCGCCCTTGCGCGCTCGGCGGTCCCGAAAGGCGTACACGCCCGAGTGCTGGACGGCCTGATTCGCCGAGCGAAAGGTGCGGCTGCGGTCGCCGTAGTACCCCTTCGCCTCTTCGAGAATGGCCTTGTGGTGCTTCTTGGCGTTGACCGCCCTCTTGACTCGTGCCATGGCACTACCTCTTTCTGCTCGTTCTCTCTACAGGCCCATCAGGCGCTTGACGCGCTTTTTCTGACCCGGGGCAATCTCGGTCTCGCGTCCTAGACGACGCGCACGCGTCGAGGACTTGTTCTCCATCAAGTGGCCGCGAAAGGCCTGGCGCCGGCGCAGCTTGCCGCTGCCGGTGATCTTGATGCGCTTTTTGGCACCGCTAAACGTCTTCATCTTTGGCATTTCAGGCCTCCTCTGTCGAAACGGGGGCGCCGGCTGGCGCCACCTCACTGGTTACTGCGGGCGTACTCTCGGTGGTTTTCGCTTTGGCCTTCTTTTCGGGACCGAGCACCATAATCATGTTGCGACCGTCGATCTTGGGCGCGGACTCAACTTTCGCGACGTCCTCCAAGCGCTCCACGATGCGGTCAAGGATCTTCTTGCCCAACTCGGGGTGCGCCGACTCTCGTCCGCGAAACATGATGGTGATCTTGACCTTGTGACCTTCGCCTAGGAACTTCTCGACGAGACGGGTCTTGGTGTCGAAGTCGCCGTTGCCAATCTTGGGCCGGTACTTCATCTCCTTGGTCCCCGTGTTGAGACTCTTTCGTCGAGATTCCTTGGCCTTTTGTGCTTCATCGAACTTGAACTTGCCGTAGTCCATGATGCGGGCGACGGGCGGTTGGGCGGTGGGTGCGATCTCCACCAAGTCCAAGTCGAGGTTGCGGGCCAACGTCATCGCCTCGCGGGTCGGCATTACGCCTCGTTGATTGCCGTCTTGGTCAATCAGGCGAATGGTCTCGACGCGGATACGGTCGTTGACGCGGTGGTCTCCAGGCACTGTTGCGATAACTCTCTCCTTGCTCTTCGCGACACCATCGCGGTGTCGCCACGGCAAGCGAGGCGCATGACTCTGGAACCCGGACGCACGTCGGTGGCCGGGTGGACGTTGGCATTGCCAACCTCACTTGCTGAACTGCCGAACCACATTACCAGACGGGCGCTTGGCGCGTCCCGGTGGGAGTTTCGACACCGCGCGGGCGAGGCGGTACCTTGGTTCGCGTGAGTGAATCGACCGACGAATTCAACGAAGCCGAGGAGATCGCCTTCCTCAAATCCACCCCCGTTGAGATGATTCTGGGCAATCACCTCTTCGTCCTCTTCCAGGTCGCCGCCCTTCGACTCGGCGAGACTCCGCCCGATCTGGCCGGCGCTCAACTGGTGATTGACACGGTCGCCGCCATGATCGCGGCCGCCGGTGAACGCCTGGGCGAACACGCCGATCTCTATCGCAGTGCGCTGGCCGAAGTACAGCAGGCCTACGTGCGCGCCGCGACGCTACCTAGTTCATCCGCGGAAGGCTAAACGTGAGGCGCAGGCCGCCCAGTGGACTCTGGGAGGTCGTCATCGATCCCCCGAGCGACTCGGCCACGTCGGCCATGATGCTCATCCCGAGGCCCGAGCCTCCGGTCTCGCGCGAGCGCGATTGGTCGTAGCGCTGAAAGCGCTGGGGTCGCACCCCGTAGACCGGTAGGCCCGGCCCTCCGTCTTCGATGATGAGGCGCGCCGTGTCCCCCACGACCTCCAAGGTCACCGCCACCGGAGCCTCGCGCGGCGTGTGACGAAGAACGTTCGTCAGGGCGTTGTTGAGGAAGCGCTCGACGAACTCGGGCCGCGAGCTGATCGTCACTCCCGGCGCCACCGTGCGCGTGACACTTCGCTCAGGGTGATCGAGCGCGAACTCACCCGTGCGCTGGTCGACGAGGACACTCAGGTTCACCGCTTCGGGCGCGTGGTGCGGAGCTTCACGCAACACCGCCAACAACAACAGGTCGCGCACTAACTCTTCCATCCGCTGGACCTCACGTTGCATGCGCGTGACCGCGCGGGCCTGGACTTCGGGCGTCGCGTGTCCGCCTGCCAACAGCTCGTTGTACCCCTTCACGACCGTGAGGGGCGTTCTGAGTTCGTGGGACGCGTCGTTTATGAACTGCTGCATGGCTTCGGCGTTCTGGGCCTCTTGGGCGATTCGCTCCTGGAGCGAGTCGACCATAATGACGAGCGCCTCTCGCAGCTCTTGAAGGTCCTTGCTGCCCTCGCTCGGCGGGGTGGGCTCGTCCTGGTGCCCACTCGCCACGTCGCCCGCGTAGTCGATGAGCCGCGACATCGTGCGAAAGTCCCGACGCGTCACTTCACGCGCGAGAGCCAAGCTCACCAGCGCGACCACGAGGGCCGCGAGGCCCACCAAGAAGGCGAGGTGCTCGTTCTGCTTGGTGATGCCGGCGGTGGAGCCCGCGACGAGCAGGTAGTCGCCGCCGCCGACGTCGAGCGAGCGAATCACAAAACCGGGCAGGTTGGACACACTCACCGGGCGATCTAGTGAGGACTTCACGTCGGCGAACGTCGGGCGGCCCGTCAGCGCGACGGTGCCCGTGCTCACGACGGTGATCTGATTCGACGGGAAGACGACCACGAGGTCCAAGTTGTAGTCGTCACGCTGCACGACGTAGAGGGCATTGGACAAGGCGGTGTTGGGATTGCGAAGACCGCTCGAGACCACGGCGTTAATCGAACTGCGCAGGGTCGCGTACTGCGCACGCGAACTCTCGACGACCGCGAACCACCCCACGGACACCGCTACCAACAAAGTGAGAAAGACGAACAGCAGGGTGAGGCGAGTCGCAATCCTCACTGCGTGGCGGTCGGGTTCACCAACTTAAAGCCCACTCCTCGAATAGTGGTGATCGGTGCGAAGTCGTCGCGATGAATCTTGCGCCGCACGTACGAGATGTAGGTATCGAGCACCGAGGTCTCGGAGTCGAAATCGATGTTCCACACGTCGCGCAAGAGCTGCTCGCGCGTCACCACCCGATCCTGGTGCTCGAGCAGCACCTCGAGGAGACGAAACTCGGTGGCCGAGAGTTCGACGGTTGACTCGTCCAGGGTGACGACGTGTCGGTCGATATTCATCGTCAGCGGGCCACAGGAAAAGACTTGGTCGCCCGCCTCATCGGGACCGGTACGGCGCAGGATCGCCGCCACGCGCAACAAGAGTTCCTCGACGCTGAAGGGTTTGCGCACGTAGTCGTCGGCCCCCTCACGTAGGCCCTGTTCCACGTCGATCGCCGAGTCCCGCGCGGTCAACATCAACAAGGGAGTCTTGGCGTCGTGGGCCCGGAGCTTCTCGAGGAACTCGAATCCGTTCATGGTGGGCATGTTGATGTCCACCACGCACAGATCGGCGCTACGCCGTCGCAGCTGGTCGAGGCCCTCGGCCCCGTTGTTCGCCGTCTCGACCCGGTAGCCGGCCCCCGTGAGGGCGTCCTCGAGCAGGTCTCGGACCCCGGGCTCGTCATCGATCACCAGGATTGTTGTCATACCGGTTCCGCCATAGGCGAAGCGTATCCCCTCTTGAGGGGTGCTCCGAGCACTAAAACCCCTCGTTCTAAGGGTTTCGACAGTGACTTCACAGCATTTTTTTCGGGCCGCTGGCTACGATTATTGCCATGAAGAAGTTCGTTGTTCGTGGTGTTGTGGTGCTCTCGATGGTCGGTGCACTCGGCTTCGCCGCCGTGGGCTCGGCCAGTGCTGGCTCGGTGGCCCACCGCACCTCGATCACCCTGAAGACCTACCGACTGGAGCTGGCGTCGTATCGTGCCGCACGCGCGGTCATCGAGTCGACCTTCCGTAAGTCCGTGGCGTCCGCTCAGTCCAACTACCAACAGGCCCTCGCCCACGCGACCAACGCCGCCGAGCGCAGCGCCGCTCAACAGACGATGCAGGAAGCGATTATTCAAGCCGCCTCGGTGCGCAGCGCCAGCCTCGTGACCCTCGGTCCCGCGCCCACTCCCCCGCTGACCTAGCCCCGCGGCTCACTCAGTTTCTTCACGTCGCG
>DATHNV010000302.1:0-3145 GCA_035485615.1 Acidimicrobiales bacterium | reverse complement strand
CAAGCCGAACTTCAGCGCCGGACGCCAGCAGCTCTGACACTTGTGTCGGCGGTAGACGGCCACGATGCTCACGATGATGGCGCCCTCGCCGAGGTCGGCGCCCGAGCCGCTCCAAAAGGCGTACCACTTGCCCGACTCGTTCGAAACGCCCATCACCTGCAGTAACCAATGCCAGACAGCCAACGAAGGAGCCCCCAGACTCTGTGAGCCAAACCACAGTCATTGTAGGCGTGACAACTTTGCGAACGGGGAATGGTCTGCGGTCCTGAACGGTAGAAAGTCGGAGGGCCAACGAGTCGCTTCGATAACCTGACATGAGGTCTCACGCACGGATGCGTGGACCCACGACCCCCGAAAGACGAGTGATATGACGGACTTTGCCGGACTCTGGAACGCGACGCTCTACACGCCGATCGGAGAGATGTCGGCCACCTTCGACATTCACGATGACAATGGCGTGATCACCGGCACCTCGAGCAACGGCAAGGAGACCGTCGAGATCCTCGATGCCGTGGCGACCGGCAACAAACTGACGTGGAACATGAAGGTCACCACTCCCATGAAGCTGACGCTGAAGTTCGACATGGAGTTTGATGGCGATTCGATGGAGGGAACCTCCAAAGCCGGCATACTGCCGTCATCGCGAGTCGTGGGCACCCGCGCTCCAACGACCTAGTCGCCCGGAGGGAGCCCTTCAGGTCCGAGAATCGCGTTCGCCGCAATGGAATTACGCGGGACCGATTAGTTTTCGCTTCCCGAATGGTCTAATCGGTATGACGATGCAGAAGATATCGACCGAAGAAGAGTTTGACCTCATCGAGCGCGCACGCGATGGCGACGAACGCGCGTACGAAGAGTTGATCGAAGGACACCGTAGCGAACTCCACGCGCACTGCTATCGCATGCTGGCCTCGACGCACGACGCTGACGACGCGGTCCAAGACGCGCTCATCCGCGCGTGGCGCGGGCTGGCGGGATTCGAGTCGCGCAGTTCGGTTCGAACCTGGCTGTTCAAGATCGCGACCAACTCGTCGTTCGACCTGCTCCAGAAACGTTCGCGGCGCGAGCTGCCCATCGATCGCGGCAAGGCTCGCGTGGGAGAGTCGCCCGGCGACGCGCGACTCGACGCATCGTGGATCGAGCCGTATCCCGATCGATTGATCGAACCGGGCGAACGGTCCCCGCACGCGCGGTACGAAGCTCGCGAGAGCCTCGAGCTCGGCTTCATTGCCGTGATTCAGCACGTGCCTCCTCGCCAGCGGGCAGTGCTGATTCTGCGCGAGGTGCTGGGGTACTCCGCCCAGGAGACGGCGGACCTGCTCGAGATGAGTGTCGCCGCCGTCAACAGCTCCCTGCAGCGCGCTCGCTCGTCCATTGCCGATCGACTGCCATCGACCACGCAGTCAGAAGAACTGACTCGACTGGGCGATGACGCCGTCCAGGAACTCGCGCGACGATATTCCGACGCGATTGATCACGCGGACGTGCCCGGCATTTTGGCGCTACTCACCGACGACGCGACGTGGTCGATGCCACCGCACCCGGACTACTACCAAGGACGGCGCGCGATCGAGCTCTTTCACGAGGACGACGTGTCCCAGGTGCGTTGGCGTCATCGCACGACGTCGGCCAACGGTCAACTTGCCGTGGGCTGTTACATCTTTGACGATGAGCGCAATGCCTACGTCGGCTCGGTACTGGACGTTTTGACGTTGCGAAACGGTCTCATCGCACACGTCACGGCGTTCTTCTCAGCGGCGGGCCTGGGGCGAAGCGAGGAACACACTGGGTACAAAGACGCCGTGGACTTCGCCGACTTCGGACTGCCCTTGGAGATTGTCGAGTAGCGGATGCGTCGGCGATGACCCTTCGAACGGTTCGGTCACGTGATCAACAAACAACAACAAAAGGAGAATGAAATGCCAGCGACCTACGAGGATGCTCAACTGGTGGTGCAACTGATGCAGTGGGAAACGGCCATGGGCGTGGACGATGCCTTGGCCGTTCTGTTCATGGAGTCCTTCGACCCGGAGACTGCAGCGATCGACGACCGAAATGTTCGAACGGTCCTGACCTTTGGCGAGACCGTGGGCGCGTTGGTGAAGCATCACCTGCTCGATCGCGATCTCATTCGAGACGTCTACTGGTTTGACGGCATCTGGGAGAGGGTCAAGCACCACGCGCTACATGCTCGCAACGAGTCGGGCGAGGCGTCGCTGTACGAGAACTTCGAAGCACTGGTGTCAGTGTCCTAGAGAACCAGAGCCCGTACACGTGGTTGGTATCGTGCCAAGATGCGTCTCGAGTTTGACGGAGAGGTTTTCTACTGGCGCGGCCCGTCGCCGTTCCACTTCGTCGCGGTGCCCGAAGAGGGCAGTGTCGAGATTCACGCGGTCGCCGCCCAGGTGACATACGGCTGGGGTGTCATTCCGGTCGACGCGCAGGTCGGGTCGACTCGATTTACGACGTCACTGTTTCCCAAGGACGGGGGATACGCCGTACCACTGAAGACCGACGTGCGACGAACTGAATCGATCGAGATTGGCGATACCGTACATATAGTCCTGACGATCGAAGTGAAGTTCTAGATCGTCGCGTGAAAGTCGGCTCTATGAAGCGGCATCGTCTGGTGTGTGGAGTAGCGACGGGAGCTCTCCTGGCCTCGATCTCGCTGACCGTTGCGCCCAGCACGGCGGCCACGGCCCCGGCTTCGTGGCCGTACCCCAACGGCGACCTCGCCAACACGCGTGACGCGACAACCTCGACGATTGATCTCGCGAACGTCACGCACCTGCACAAGGCGTGGTCCTTTGATCTCAGCGGCAAGGCGACCGCCAGTGTGGGCGGGTACGGCACGTTGGCAGCCAACCCCGTCGTTGAAGACGGGGTTGTGTACATGCAGGACTTGCACTCCAACGTGTACGCGCTCTCGCTGTCGAGCGGTCACCTGTTGTGGGAGCACGCCTTCAACAAACCCGAACTCAGCGGCCCGGGGCCGAACGGCGTGGCGGTCGCGAACGGCGAGGTGTACGGCGAAACTCCCCACGCCGCCTTCGCGTTGAACGCCAAGACTGGTCACGTGACGTGGTCAAACGCCGCGCTTTTGCAGGCGGGTCAGGGCACGTTTGGTATTCAACCTCAAGCC
>DATHNV010000301.1:0-5245 GCA_035485615.1 Acidimicrobiales bacterium | reverse complement strand
CCGCATCGCCGTGCAGATGCACCAAGGGAACTGTGGACCAGCCGACGTCCGCGCCGTCGTTGGTCTGAAGAAACCCGACTTGGAAGACTTGGGCGGCCAGGGCCAGCGACGCGTCGTCCACGCTCACGTTCAACGTGGGCTGAATGATCAGGTTCCACAGTCGAGCGATCATGCGATCGGACTGACCGCGCTCTCGCAACCACGCACCGAAGTTCACGGCATCGAGGGCGGGGTCACCCAGCGTGAGTCGGGACAGCGGGATCAACGCTCGGAGCAGTCCCAGTCGCTCGCGCACGCTGAGGAGGTGGTACCGAGCGAGAGACGCGACGAGATGAAACGGGGCGGGCAGATTGGATCGCCGGATCATTCCTCGCTCACCATCCGCCGCGAGCACGGGCATCGCCAGTCGTGACTGCAAGAAGACCTCGTCGTTGACGCCGAGACGCGCCAACAGTGCGCGATAGGCGGTGCAGCATCCGAGGAACACGTGTTGTCCGTTGTCAAAGGAGTAGCCGTCGCGTTCGATGGACGTGGTGAGGCCGCCCAGGTGGGGTCGGCGTTCCACCAACGTCACGGCGAGACCCGCGTCCGCGAGCGTGAGGGCCGCGCTGATTCCCGCGAGACCACCACCCACCACGACGACCCGCGAAGTACTCACGATCGTGCCGCCCACAGGCTCTGTGTGGCGACCGCGACTTTTTCGTAGGTGGGCAGCGACACGCGGCCGCGAGTCACCGCGATGGGGTTGTTCTCAATGCGCCGGAGCAGATGACGGTAGATACCCGAGAGCGCACCCACACATGCCCGACCGCGACCGTGCAGCAGGGGCAGAAGTTGCAGGCCTTCGTCGAACCATCGATCTGCTCGGCCGCACTCGTAGGCGACGAGTCGCGCAATGGCGGTGTCGGGCCCGGAGAGGTCGGGTGCGCAACTGACTCGCTCCGCGTCGGTGCGTGGGATATAGACCCGACCGCGTTCACGATCTTCCACGACGTCGCGCACGATGTTGGTGAGCTGCAACGCCACGCCCAGGGAGTCGGCCAAAGGCACCGCTCGCTCGGGGTCGTCCGAGCCCACGACGGCCAGAGTGAGGCGGCCCACGGAGCCCGCGACGTTGCGACAGTACGTCACCAAATCGTCGATGGTCTCGTAGTGGGTGTCGTGCAGGTCCATCTCACAGCCGTCAATGATCTCGCCGAAGCAGTCCATGGGCAAGGAGTAGCGCGTGGCCGCGTCGAGGACCGCGATGAGCACCGGATCGGTCGTCGCAGGGTCGATCGGATCGATATCCTTTCGCAGCAGTGTGAGCGCGGACAGTTTCTCGTCGGGCGAATCCTCGCCGTCACCAATGTCGTCAATCCGCCGCGCGAGGGCGTAGACCGCCGACATGGCTCGTCGCTCCGGCGGGTGCAGGAGACGAATGCCGTACGCGAAGTTCTTGGCCTCGCTGCGCGTCACCCGCTCGCACCAGTCGTAGGCCTCCTCAACGTTCACGCCGCACCTCGAACTTGAGGGACGAGGGCGTGCAGCACGTGGGTCGCGAGGGCTCGCTTGGTCGGTCGGCAGTGAATCGCAAGAACGTCGTAGGACGCGGCAGCCAGGGCGTCGATGACCGCGAGACCCCCGCCCACGAATCCGTCGATCGCGAGACGAGGGCGCCACGGAAGCGTGGTGGCGAGTGGCGATCCTTCGACCAGCATCGCGCCGGCTCGTTCGGCCTCGAAGGCGACCAGTCGACGCAAGGCGGGGCTCGCCGACGGGGCGAGAAGCTCGTCGCTACGACAGTCGAAGTGCTTCATGTCCTCGAGGGGGAGATAGATGCGTCCCGCACGGGCGTCTTCGCCGACGTCTTGAAGGTGTTCGACGACTTGGAGCGCGATGCAGATCTTGTCGGAGAGCTCGACTCGCTCGGGGGTTGACGCGTGAAAGACGCTCAGTACGAGGTGCCCGATCGGTGCGGCGGAGAGCATGCAGTAGCCGACCAGGTCACCCCAGGTGTCGTAACGCGTCACCCGCTGGTCGACGCGGTTGGCCTCGATCAGCGCTCGAAAGGGCTCAGGGCTGAGACGAAGGCTCTCGATCATCGGGGTGAGGCGCTGAAAGACCGGGTGGATTGCCTCCCCGCGAAACGCGAGGTCGAGCTCGTCGTCGAGCCAGTCGAGCAGCGCCAGGCGGTCGCCGTCGGCCTCGTCGCCGATGTCGTCGGTCAGTCGGGCGAAACCGTAGATCGCCATGAGATTGTCTCGCTCCTGGCGGGGCAGAAGTCGGGAAGCGACCGGGAAGTTCTCCTGTCGCGATCTGGCGGCGAAGTGGTCATTCCCGGTTCGAAAACTGCTTATCGTCTGCGTCAATTTGCTTGACACCAGCGGCGACTCCCTTTGCGCTACTTCTATCAAGCAAACCTATCAGTCGACATCGCAAAATCGTCTGACGACGAGCCATGCGACCTGGCATTTCAGTCATCGCGATGCGAATCAGCGAGGTGTCCTAGTTGTCCCACGGAAAGGGTGCCGTCGCACTCAAGTAGTCGCCGCGCGGCGCGACTGGCACGACGGGCGGAAACTCCGGCTCATCGTTCAACAGACGTGACAGCGCCTTGGCGAGGCCACTCGCGTCGAGCCCGATCTCAGCGAGCAGTGCGTCAGGCTTGTTGTGATCAAGAAAGGCGCGGGGCACTCCCAGAATGCGGGTGGTGGGAACGATCATCTCGAGATCCTGGGCGCGCTCGCGCACGGCCGACACCATCAACGTGCCCGCGCCACCGTGACGAGTGCCGTCTTCAATGGTGATGATGCGTTGATGGCGCACCGCGTCGTCGATCATCTCGGGGTCCGGTGGCAAGACGCGAACGTCATAGAGCGTGACGCGCGACGAGTCCTCGCCAAGCTGCGAGAGCGCCTCGAACGCGGCGGGCGCCATCTTGCCCACCGCCAGCACACACAGCGATCCGTCGCCTCGGGTGACCTCGCGCGCGTGCAGGCCGATCCCGGTCTTGCCGTCGAAGGGCTTGGGAAGAGTCTTGGGGAATCGCAGGGCCGCGGGTCCCTCGAGGGAGAGCGCGTCGGCCAACATGCCGGGAATCTCCTCGGCGCTCGAGGGCGCGAAGATCGTCATGTTCGGAATCGCGAGACACAGGGCCATGTCGAGGAGACCGTGGTGGCTCGGCCCATCGTCACCGGTAATGCCCGAACGATCGAACACGAAGACAACGGGCAGATTGAGTAGCCCCACGTCGAGGTTCGCCTGGTCGAAAGCGCGCGAGAAGAAGGTCGAGTAGAGGGCGACCACCGGTTTGAGCCCGCCCATCGCCATGCCAGCCGCCGCGGTGACCGCGTGCTGCTCGGCGATGCCCACGTCGAAGAACCGCGTGGGATAACGCTCCTGGAATCGAGCGAGGCCGGTCGGTTCGGCCATCGCGGCCGTGATCGCCACGATTCGATCGTCGAGGTCGGCCAGGGTGATCAGGGAGTTGGCAAACGCAGCGGTGAACGACTCGGGTACGGGACCATCGTCGGTGGTGACCGCGCGCAGTTTGAAGTCGTGCATCTTGAGTTTGTCGGTGGTGGCGGGTTCGTATCCGCGACCCTTCTCGGTGAGAATGTGCACGACGATCGGACCATCCCACAGCGCCGCGTTGCGAAGCGTCGTCTCGAGTGACTCGAGGTTGTGACCGTCGATCGGCCCCACGTAGCGAACCCCCAGATCCTCGAAGAAGGTTCCCGGGGTCACCAGATCCCTCACCGCCGAGGTCATGCCGTGCAGGCCGGCCAGTCCGGCGCGGCCCGCGCGCGGCAGATGAGGGGCGAGATGGCGTACGCCTTCGCGCACGCTGACGTAGGTGCGATTGAGGCGCAGGGAGGTGAGCGACTCCGAGAGTTTCGAGACGGTCGGGGCGTAGCTGCGGCCGTTGTCGTTGAGCACGATCACGACGCGCTGATTCGAGTGCCCGAGGTTGTTGAGGGCCTCGTAGGCCATGCCGCCGGTGAGCGATCCGTCACCCACCACGGCCACGACGTGGCGCTTGCCGCCGTGACCGGCGAGTTCGCCGCGGTGTTCGAGGGCGATGGCGATCCCGTGGGCGTAGGAGAGCGCGGTCGAGGCGTGGCTTGACTCGATCCAGTCGTGCGGACTCTCGGCGCGATTGGGGTAGCCCGAGAGACCCTCGCGCTGACGCAGGCTCGCAAACTCCTCGCGTCGGCCCGTGACGAGCTTGTGGGTGTACGCCTGATGCCCGGTGTCCCAGAGCAAGATGTCCTCGGGGGAGTGGAACACCCGGTGCAGCGCTAGGGTGAGCTCCACGACGCCGAGGTTGGAGCCGAGGTGCCCGCCGGTCGTGGTGACCGTGGAGATGATCAGGTCGCGGATCTCCTGGGCGAGGGCCTGGAGTTGGTGGTACGTGAGTCCCTGTAGGTCCTCGGGGCCCCTGATGGCGTCGAGAGTCATTGCCGAAGCCTACCGGTGAGCCTTAAAACCTTCTGAGAACTGGGTGCTCAGGCCACGGGGTGGGCGTGACGTCGGGCGTAGCGCCCGCGGCCCGCCAGTATGTGTCGCTCGGGGTTCTCGTCGTACACGTCGACGAACGACGTGGAGACGCACAGGCTGATCGCGCCCGCGACCAGTACCACGAGCGAGAGGACCTCCAGGGTGACGGCGAGGGCTCCGCCGCGCAGCTGCTCGTGAAAGAGCGCAGATCCCAGCACGATCGAGACAATGGGGTTCGTGAGGATGAGGGCCGATTGAGAGATGGCGAGTGATCCTGCGCGAAAGGCGTGCTGCATCACGACAAAGGACGTCAGTCCGATGAACGCCAGGGTGTCGAGCTGCCAGGAAACGAGCGCGCGAACCCAGTCGCTCATCAGCACCGCCGTGAGCGACTTGGTCACCACGGCCAGAAACGCGAAACCCACCGACGCGCCTGATCCAAGGAACAACGCGCGCCACCAATCGGGACCGCGCGAGCCGAGCGCGATCAAGGTCGCCGCGAGCGCGGCGATCACGACACTGGTGATGATCCATCGTGCGGCGTGCGGTGAACTCGTCCCTTCGCTAGGCGAGGCGACGACCAGAAAGGTGACCAGGCCCGCGACGGCCAGGAGGACCGAGACCACGTCGCGCGCTCGCCACGGGGTGGCGTACCAGAACCACAGGATCGCCACCACGGCGAGGAGTTCGCTCACCATCAGCGGCTGAACAACCGCAACCGAGCCCAAGTGCAGCGCAATGGACTGGACAAGGTAGCCCAGCG
>DATHNV010000300.1:0-4326 GCA_035485615.1 Acidimicrobiales bacterium | reverse complement strand
GGGTGAGGGCGAGCTGACCCGCGAAACTAAAGAGCCCGTCGCACATGGTCGCGACGTACGCAACGATCGCGATGGCGAGCGCGCCGACGATGCTATGCACTCGCTGACCTTACCTGCTGGTAGGAATCGCTAAAGAAGCGCGGAACTAGTCTTTGCGTGATGGTTCGTCATGTATTACCCCCCACGAACGAGCAACTCGCCCACGCGCGCGAGATCGTCGCTCGCTATCTCACGCCAACCCCGACGGTCACGGTCTCTCTTCGCGGGCGTCCCGTATACGCCAAACTGGAGAGTCTCCAGGTCACGGGCAGCTTCAAAGTCCGCGGCGGCCTCGCGGCGGTGGACGCCGCTCACCGCGACGATCCCCACGGCGCAGTGATTACGGCCTCGGCCGGGAATCACGGCTTGGGTATTGCCTACGCGGCCACGTTGCTCAAGGTTCCCGCGACGGTCGTGGTGCCCGCGAACGCGTCGGCGGCCAAGGTGAAGAAGTTGTCAACCTTCGATATCGAACTCATCCAGTTCGGTTCGTCCTACGACGACGCCCAAGCCCACGCGTTGGCGTTGGCCGACGAGCGCTCCATTCGATTTATCTCGCCCTTCAACGACAGTGACGTCATCGCGGGTCAGTCGACCGTCTTCGATGAAGTGCTCACACAGGCACCCGAACTCGAGCACATCGTGATTCCCGTGGGCGGGGGCGGGCTCATCTCGGGAACACTTCTCGCGCGCGCCGCGGCCGGTCGCAGTGACATACGCGTCACGGGCGTTCAGCCCGAGGTCAGTGCGGCCCTGTACCACGTGCTGCGCGGGGCCACGATGGCCGACGTGATGCACGGACCCACGATCGCCGACGGTCTCGCCGGCGGGGGTGACGACGGAGCGGTGACGAATGAACTCATCGCCAAGTCGGGCGTGGAGCTCGTCCTCGTGCCGGAAGAGCGGATTCGCCAGGCCGTTCGCGAAGTCGCCGAGACCTCGGGACTGGTGATCGAGGGTTCGGGTGCGGCTCCCTACGCGGCGATCGCCGCGAACCTGGTCGACGATGCGACATCACGCATCGGCTTCGTGGCGAGCGGACGCAACATCGCCCACGAACTGCTCGTCGACCTGTTGAACGAACCGCTCGACTAGCGCCACTCGTCAAAAAACCGGAACAGTAGGGTAGAGCAGATGCTCAAGACGCGCGTGATGGCTACCGCGCTGGCGGTGGTCGCTTTGGCGTTGACGGTCACGGGCGTCGTCATCGCCGCGACTGACTCAAATCCGGGTGACTTGGCGAAGGACGCGCTGGTTCTCAACGGGTATCCGCCCAAGACTGCCCAACTCGCCGTGACCGTGTCCACGGGATCCGACGTGTCGGTGGACGCCACCGTGAATGTGAACTTTCGGACCAATCGGATCGCGGCCGTCGCGCGCGTGCCTCTCGTCATTACCACCGCCGCAGTCAATCTGGTCTTTGCCAACAATGAGCTCTACGCGCGTTCGGCTGACGTGGACAACGGCCCGTGGTTCAAAGCGTCGGTCACGACGCCCCCACTCTTTGGCTTCTCCCTCGAGTTCACTAAGCCCGATATCGATCTCATCACGGGTTTTCACAAGACGGTGACTACGAGCGGGTACTCCACGACCTACGTGTTCACCCGCGACGACGTTCCCCTCTCGAGTGTCTTTGCTCCCGCCAAGTCCTTTTCGATCTTGGGGTCCGTTCGTTGGTCGATCACCGTGGGTAGCGAGGGCGAAGTCACCGCCAGCACGCTCGTCGAGCACGCACGCCACTTATCGACCATCATCACCGCGACGGTTCTTTCGTATAACCAGCCCGCTCGCATCAGCGTTCCCGCGACCTCCAACTCACAGTCCCTCTCGACCGGCGGTCTGTCGAGCATTCTGGATGAAGTGAACTTCAACTCACTGCTCATTCCGAGTGCTCTTCGCTCGCTCGGGCAGACCTCGATTAGTTAGTTCATGGCGAAGACCACGATCGAACCTCGCTGGCCGGTGGACCTCGCGGTCGTAGTCTGCGCGGGTCTCTACGTGCTTCTCACGGGTCGCTTGGAGGTTGGGCCGAAGTGGCTGTTGCCCAGCATGATCGTCTTGTTGCTCATTCCCCTCACGTATCGGCGCAAGCGTCACCCCAACGACTTCAAGTGGATCCGTCGATTGGCGATCTCGATGGTGGCGCTCATCACTCTCGCCAACGTCACCTCGGTCATCCTGCTCATCCGCCACGTCTTTTATACATCGCACGAGATCGACGCCCTGGGACTGTTGTACTCGGCCGCGTCTATCTGGACCACGAACGTGATCGTCTTTGGTATCTGGTTCTGGGAACTCGACCGCGGCGGTCCACACCTGCGCGTGGGGCCCGACGCCGGTCCGCCCGATCTGCAGTTCCCCCAGATGACAGTGCGCCAGACAGATCCGCCCTGGCACCCGCGCTTCTACGACTACCTCTATACGGCATTTGCCAACGGCACGAGCTTCGCTCCCGCCGACGCGATGCCGATGAGCGTTTCTATGAAGGGTGTCTTTGCGAGCGAAGCGATGATCTCATTTGTCACGATCGTCATCGTGGCGGGTGAAGCCATCAACATCCTGCACTGAGTCAGTTCGTCAGTCGCCCCAACAGTCGCGCGCCGCGACTATTGACGATGCCCTTGTTCTCGGCGCGGTCGGCGGCGATGGCGGCGGCGAGGCCCGCGTTGATACCGAGCCAGCGCAGCGGTTCGAACTCCCAGTGGGGACTGTGGTGCTGGACGAAGGGCAACGTGGTGAACTCGGTCTCCACGTCAGGAGCGACCATGAGGTCGGCGATTGCGTTCGCCGCGATGCGAGTCATCACTACGCCATCTCCCGTGTATGCCCCCGCACTCGCAAGGCCACTTTCGTAGTCCACGATCACCGATGGGGACTGGTCGCGGGCCATCGCAAGTGGCCCGCCCCAGCGATGGGTGATCGAACCTTCCAGGGCGGGGAAGAGTTCGCGCAGGGTTGCTTCGAGGGAGGAGAAGACCTTGGGGTTGTCGTCGTATCGCGGCTCCACGGTCGAACCGAAGTGGTACGACGCGCCCCGACCGCCGAAGGCGATGCGGTTGTCCCTGGTGCGCTGTCCGTAGATGATGAGGTGTCGAGCGTCGTTGAATGTCTCGTACTGCGACAGTCCGGCTTCGGCCCAGAAGTCATCACTCTGGGGTTCGGTAGCGATCATGAGTGAATACAGCGGCGCCACGCTGCGTCGTTCGCGGGGCAGCTCGGGCGTGAAGCCTTCGGTCGCTCGCACCACGAAGCGCGCGTGCACGCTGCCTTCTGCCGTGACGACCTGAGGCTCGGAGCGAGTAGAGCCCGGCAGGATCTTGGTCACCTTGGAGTTCTCAAAGATGTGCACTCCGAGTTGTTCATTCACCTCGGCGAGACCGCGCACGAGACGGGCGGGATGTACGCGGGCGCAGTGGGGCGAGTACGTGGCACCCAGTGAGCCGCTCACCCGGGCGCGCTCGTTGGCCTCGCCCTGGTCCAGCCAGCGCAGGTCGTCCACCGAGTACCCGAGCTCGCGCGCCGTATCGATGTGCTGGTGCAGGCGCTGAACCTGCGCCGTGCTGCGCGCGAAGTCCAAGGTTCCACCCTGGACAAAGTCGGCGTCAATCGCGTCAACGCGGAGAGCCTCGCCGAACTCGCGCACGCCGCGTTCGAGGACGCCACGCAGGTGTCGAAACTGATCGATACCGTGGCGCGCCACGATCGACTCATCACTGAGGGGATAGAAGGACGACGCCCAACCGCCGTTGCGACCCGAGGCGCCAAAGCCGCACACCGACTGTTCGAGGACCGCGATGCGAAGCGCTGGGTCGCGCCGTTTCAGTTCCCGTGCGGTCCACAGTCCCGTGAATCCGCCGCCCACGATGGCGACGTCCACATCCAAGTGCGTGGTGAGTGACGCTCGCGCGATGAGGGGATGAGTCAGCCCGTCCCACCACAAAGAGTGCGGCGGTCGCACTAGATGCCGCGCCTGGCCGCCTCGCTGAAGACGTCGTGAAGGACCCCCACCATGAAGTCGATGTCGTCGCGCGTCGAGATCAGCGGTGGGGCGAGTTGCACGACCGGGTCGCCGCGGTCGTCCGAGCGACAGATGAGTCCGCGTCGGAACATCTCGGGCGAAACGAAGCCGCGCAGCAACCTCTCGGCGTCATCGCCAGACCAGGTCTCCTTGGTGTCCTGGTCCTTGACGAGTTCGATGCCCCAGAAGTACCCCGCACCGCGTACGTCACCGACGATGGGAATGTCGCGCAAGGAGTCCAGGCCGTCGTGGAAGTACGATTCGTTCTT
>DATHNV010000299.1:0-3506 GCA_035485615.1 Acidimicrobiales bacterium | reverse complement strand
CAAGGCTGCGCTCAACGACGTCCTGCGCGACCACGGCGTCTCCACGTGAGTCGACTCGATGACGTCTACGAGCTGGTGGCCATCAGTTCGCTGAGCCATCACGAATCGGCGCTGGCCGATCACGTCGAGTCCGTGCTGCGGACCAACGGTTCCTTGGACGTCGAGCGCATCGGCGACAACGTCGTGGCACGCACGACGGGCGATCGCTCAAGCCGAGTCATCGTGGCCGGTCACCTGGACACGGTGCCGGGCGACGCGAGTGCGGCGACGTTGAGCGGCGACGTTCTCACTGGCCTGGGCGCGTGCGACATGAAGGGCTCGCTGGCCGTCATGCTGGCGGTCGCACTCGACGACGCCCCGCGATCGGATGAGGTCACCTGGGTCTTCTACGCCCGCGAAGAGATATCGCGCAGTGAGTCGGGACTATCCGAACTCATCGAGAAGCGTCCGGAGTTGTTGAAGGGCGACGTCGCCGTGCTCTGCGAGCCCACGGGCGGGGTAGTGGAAGCGGGTTGTCAGGGCACGCTGCGTGTGCGAGTGGACGTCACGGGCCAACGCGCTCACACCGCTCGTCCCTTAAGTGGACGCAACGCCATCCACCGTGCCGCAGAGATCATCACGCGGGTAGCGCACTACGAACCGCGTCGCGTCGAACTGGACGGCGTTGAGTACAGCGATCAACTCCAGGTCGTGTTTGTCGAAGGGGGAGTGGCGGCCAATGTCGTGCCCGATGCCGCAACGATCACCATCAATCATCGGGTGGCGCCGGATCGAACCGGCGACGAGGCAACCGCGTGGCTACGCGACTATCTGGGCGATCTGCTCGAAGATGTCGACACCTTCAGCGTGGTCGATTGGGCTCCCAGCGCACCACCCTCGCTCGGCAATGAGAAATTGGGTTCGCTCGTTGCTCTGAGCCACGGTCCCGTTCGGGGAAAACTGGGCTGGACGGACGTGGCGACGTTCCACGAGCTCTCTATCCCCGCGACGAACTTTGGTGCGGGAGATCCCTTGCTGGCGCATAGAAGTGACGAAAAGATCACTCGCCGCGAGGTTGAGGACTTCGAGCGCGTCCTGCGCGAGTGGCTGAGGTGACGGCGCGCTAGTAGCGCCGAAGTACCGAGATCACGCGTCCAAAGATGCTGACCTCGCGAGAATCGAACTCCATCGGTTCCATCGTCGAATTCTCAGGTTTCAGGATGATGCGCGAGCCCTGAGCGAAGAAGCGCTTGACGGTCGCCTCATCGCCGGGAATCCCGGCCACCACGATCTCACCGGATCGCGCCGTCTGCTGGCGCTCGACCACGATGAAGTCACCGGCCAAGATGCCCGCGTCGATCATCGAGTCACCTCGCACTTGCAGGACGTAGGTGTCGCCTCGTCCGGCAAACTGCTCGGGGATCGACATCAACTCGTGGGTGCTCTCGAGGCCCAGCACACCGGTGCCCGCGGCGACGTCGCCGACGAAGGGGATGTGGCGAATATTCTGATCAGGGGCGGGATTCGCGGCGTCGAGACGAACGGTCAAAGTACGCGGTTGCTGAGCGTTCTTCTCGATGTAGCCCGCGTTCTTGAGCACCGTGATGTGATTGGCGACCGTCGCCGACGAGGACAGTCCCACGTGCTCTCCGATCTCACGGATGGTGGGCGGAAAGCTGCGCTCGCGCTGGCAGGTGACGATGAACTCCAAAATCTGTCGACGCATTGGGGTCAACACTTCGGCCATGGCGCTCCTTTGGACAACGAACAGGTGTTCGTAGGTTACACCACGTCGCGTCGTGTCTCAAACACCTGTTCGTTTTTTCTGGGGAGCGTGTTTACCTGGAATTAATCGCCTTGACCTCACCTTGCGTTAACAGTCCTGCTACGTTTCAGCCAGGCCAAATTGGTCGGGGTTTCTTTACCGTATCTTTAGTGCTTGCATAAAAATCGGTAAGAAGTGAATGAATTGGATAAAAAGGAAGGACGTAGCGATGAAGCTTCGTTTGAGTAAGGCGGCGGTTGTTACCTCCGTCGGTGCATTGCTGGCGGCGGGAGTTCCGCTCGTTGGCCTGGCATCGTCGGGAGCCTCAGCTGCTGGAAAGCCGACGTACACCATTGGCGTGGAGGGACCGTTTTCGGGCTCTGACGCTAACTACGGTGACTATATCTACGGTGGCGTCGAGTTGGCCATTAATGCGGCCAACGCGAGCGGTAAGTACCACTTCACCCTGAAGCCCGAGAAGTTTGACGACCAGGGGTCATCCTCCCTGTCGCCAGCCGCGGCGCAAAAGGCAACTGGTACAAAGAACCTGATCGCAGTGGTGGGCCCGGCGTTCTCGGGTGCCTCCGAAGCGGCCGCTCCGTACTACCTGAAGGCTCACGTCGCTGAAGTCAGCGCGTCCGCCACGGCTGTTGCTCTCGCCTCAGGGTCATCCAGCAACTTCATGCGTACCATTGCCGACGACTCTGTCCAGGGCAAGGCTGACGCCGACTACCTCGTGAAGGTGAAGAGCGTGTCCAACCTGCTCGTCATCTCGGACGCCTCCTTCTACGGTGACGGTCTCGCGAAGGTCGTTGCGGCCGATGCGACCGCGCTGGGTGCCAAGGTTACGACCGAGACGATTCCCAACGTTGACACCGGTGGTGGTGGAACGACCACGGAGTACGCTCCTGCGGCGACCGCGATCGCCACGAGTGACCCGGGTGCCATCTTCTACGGTGGCTACTCGCCGGACTTCGGTCTGTTGCTGAGCGCCCTGTCGGGTGCTGGTTACACCGCGAGTGCTCACGTCATCATGTCGGGTGACGGCTCGAACAGCCCGTCGCTGATTACGTCGACCTCACCGGCTTCGGCTGCCAACGGCGTGTTCCTCTCCGAGGGCGCGGCAGGCAAGGTCAACTTCCTCACCGGCAAGTTGGCATCGTCGTACTTCAAGCTCACCAAGATCAAGGCTTCCGTTGCTGAATACGCCGCTCAGGCGTACGACGCGACCAACGCCATCATCGCGGCGCTCGTGAAGACCAAGACTCCGGCCACGGTTACGACCGCGCTCCGCAAGGAGATCGTGACGAACCTGCACAAGGTGAACTTCAAGGGCATCACGGGAACTATCGCCTTCGCGGGAGATGGTGACCTACGCAATGACACCGGAACATCGGCGATCTCGGAAGTGGAGAGCGGGACGATCACGTTCCTCGTGAACGAGGGTTAGTTCAGTCAATTTTGACTAGTGTCACTGAGGCCGGGGTGTTGCCCCGGCCTCAGTGACGTTTAGTGACGTAGGGGGAAGACGCGCCACCATGGGGTTTGAGCACTTCTGGCTCAGCGGTTTCGATCAGATTCACACAGCTTTTTGGACGTACCTCGCGGTCGGCCTCCAGAACGGTGCCGTCTACGCGATGATCGCCGTGGGCTACACCCTCGTCTACGGAGTTCTGGGTCTCATTAACTTTGCTCACGGCGAAGTCTTCATGTGCGGCGGTTTTGCCGGCGTCTTTCTGACTCGCGGGATCTTGGGTGCGCG
>DATHNV010000298.1:0-2816 GCA_035485615.1 Acidimicrobiales bacterium | reverse complement strand
GTTCTGCGACACGGTGATCGTGATCGGTGAGGAGGAGGCGCCGCTAACGAGTGGCAGGGCCGCGACTCCGAGGAGGGTCGAGGTGCCGAGGGCGATGGCCATGAACTTCGATGCCTGTTTCATGTCGTGCTTCTTTCTGCGTGGCTCGGGGATGTGGCGCACGTCTCACTTACGAATACCAGACGCCGGGCGATTCGTTCACGAAACTTTTGAGACATTTTTTTGAATTCTCGTGAACATGACCGCGAACCCCTGGGTATACGACAGTGCGATGCGACCTCCCGCTCGCGTTCAGACAGGAGAACACCCCCATGAATTCCACGTCAGAATCCACTCTTCGCACCATGAAGGTCTCACGCACGGCGCGCCTGGCGATCGTCGCCCTCGCGGCGAGTGCACTCGGAGCGACCACCGTGGCGACGTTCGCGAGCGCGTCGGCGCCGACCATCGAGTCAGCCAACGTGCCACACTTCGCCGGAGCGCTCGTCAATCAGTCCTCGCGCTCGCTCTACGTCCTCAGCGACGAACGAGGTGGCCGCCTGCACTGCACGACCTCGTGCCTCTCGTCGTGGCTGCCTCTCGAGGTGTCGACCTCGGTGAAAACGGTGTCACTCGGTGCCGGCGTCAAGGGAAAGATCGGATTCGTGGCGCGCGGATCGAAGAAGCAAGTGACATTTAACTCCTTCCCGATCTACACGTTCGTCGGCGACAGCGGCGCTCGCCAGTCCCACGGCGAGGGCATCAAGGCGTTCGGCGGGACCTGGACTCTCGTTCGGGCCGCGGCGTCGACACCCTCGACGACGCCCTTCAACGCCAGTGCCAAGCCCCCCACCACGACGACCACGCAGCCGCCCACGACGACGACCACGACGCCCCCTGGCGGTGGAGGCATCAGCTACTAATGACGCTGGTCACTCGTTCGCGCACCCCCGGCCGTCAACCCTTGGCGTGTCACGGGATCTGTCGTGACTAGCGACTGTCGCACCAACAGTGGTCAAATGAGTGCGATGCAATCACGCGCCCCCGGCGACACCGAAGCCGCCGACGAGGCGGGACTTCGTGAGGCGTTCTTGGCTCACGGCGGCGAACTCTTCGGTTTCGCCCGCCGATCGCTCAACTCCAAGGAGTACGCCGAAGACGCCGTCCAGGAGACCTTCTCTCGAGCGTGGCGCTCGCGAGCTCGATTTGACCCCTCGCTCGGCTCACTTCGAACCTGGCTCTTCGCCATCGAACGACGGGTCATCTTCGATATCAGCGCCAAGCGCATGAAGAACAACACCTTTCCCTTGGACGCCGCCCACGAACCTCTCGGTGACGATCACGTCGAGCGCGCCATGATGGGTTGGCAGATGGAGTCAGCACTCGAGCGATTGGATCCCGAACATCGCATAGTCGTGACCGAGTTGTACTTCAACGGCCGCAGCGGTCGAGAGGTCGCGGAGCTCTTCGGGCTCCCCGAGGGAACGGTGCGCAGTCGAGCGTTCTACGCCCTGCGCATGCTGCGCCTCCTGCTCGAGGAGTCAGGATGGGACCAATGAGCGACGCAACCTGCGAACAGTGGCGCGAAGCTCTCGCGATGCACCTGCTCGGTGACCAGCCGGTCGAAGAGATGACCGGACTGCTGGCGCACCTGGATGGTTGCGCGGAGTGCCAGGCCATCGCCAGTGAGATGACCGAGACAGCCTCGATGTTGAAGTTCGTCGATCCCTCGGCGATTGAGCCGACCGCGTCGGTTCCTCCGGACCTCACCGCGCGCGTACTCGGCGAGCTCCACGCCGTCGGTGTCGCCCGCACTCGTCGACGTCGCGCGGTGGTGGCCACCAGTGGCTTTGTGGGGGCACTCGCGGCAGCCCTCATCTTGGTGACGGTGTTCTCGACGTCACCGTCCTCTTCGCCCAGTCAGCGGGCCCTCGCATTGAGCGGCGCGCCGGCCGTGACCGCGAGTGCGGTACTGGTCGAACAGCCGTGGGGAACATCGTTACAGCTGTCCGAGCGAGGGCTGCCTGGCGGTCAGATCTACACCGTCTCGATGGAGACCAAGAGTGGCCGTTGGTGGACTGCAGGCACGTATCGTCCCGCCAAGGGTCAGGCGGTCTTTGCCACGATGGCCTGTGCCGTGTCCCTGCACAAGATCACGGGCGTGCGTGTGGTCAACGCCGCGGGTGCCACGGTGCTCGACAGCTCACCAAGCGGTCTCAGCTACACCTAGCGCTACCTCGAGAGCTACGAACCGTGTGGGGCTGACGGCGCGAGGTTCTTCAAGAATTTGTCAACGGCCTTCTCGTTCGCTAAGTGCACGACGTCGAGGGTGCCCTCGAATCGAACCAGGGCGTCGGTGAGTTGCGGCTGCGAGTCGCGAGGAAAGTTCCATATCCATTTCAGGAACTCGACGTCCAAATGCTCAGGGCAGCCCGGCGCCTGGGTCTCGCGATGCCAGTTCACGACCACGCGCTTCAGCACTCGATACAGGCACACGCGCCGGGGCGTCGACAGCACGATCACGGTGTCGGCTCGGGCGAGTCGAACGTCCACGGTACGGCCATAGTTACCATCGATGATCCAACGAGGCTGCTCGGCGAGGTCACGTTGCTTTTGGTCCCACTCGTCCTTGGGCGTCTCCACCCAGCCGGGCGTCCAGAACTGTTCGTCGAGGTGAATGAGGGGCAGACCGGTCAGCGCGGCCAGGGAGTTCGAGAAAGTTGTCTTGCCGGCGCCCGGGGATCCGACGACCGCGACGCGCTCCACCCATTCAGCGTACCGACGAGCGATCGCCGTACTTTGTACGCCGCGTAGCGCGAAGCACCGGGCGAAAACAA
>DATHNV010000297.1:0-3251 GCA_035485615.1 Acidimicrobiales bacterium | reverse complement strand
CGTGGCCGAACGATTCTTTGCCTTTCAGGGCACGCTGAACTCGATCATTCACTTCTTCGGCTTTTCGCACACCAACACGAACATGCTGGGCTATGACTCCACGGCCATCTACGCGTTGGGCATCACCTTCATCTTCACCATGATCGGTACCAACACCATGCTGTTCCTCACGGGTCTGGCCACGCTGGATCCCTCCCTAGAGGAGGCGGCGCGCATCGACGGCGCTGGCCGGTGGCGCATCTTTCGATCGATCACTCTTCCGCACCTCGCGCGATTCATCCAACTGGCCTTTGTCATCACCGTCATCGCTCTGTTCAGCGCACTCTTCAGCTTGATCTTTGTCATGACCGGAGGCGGACCGGGATACGCCACCACCACGATGGAGTTTCTGATCTATCAGACCGGCTTCCAGCAGTCCGCCTTTGGCACGGCCGCTCTGTACGGGATCATCTTGTTCGTCATCACCGCGATCGTCGGCATCGTCCAGCTGCGACTCATTGGATCAGAGGAATGACCACACTCCAGACCCCGCCCGAGACCGACCTCACGCCCGACGAGAGCGTTCCAGTACCTTCGCGTCCGAAGGTCGGCCGGTGGGTCCTCTTTGTGGTCATGCTGGGCGTCGCTGCGGTCATGCTCTACCCATTCTGGGTGATGATCGGCGAGAGCCTGGAGTCCGAGACGCAGTTCCTCGGCTCGGGTGGCTTCTCCTGGTTGAGCTGGAGCGGGCTCAGTTCGGTCATTCCGGTGGGACAAGAGATCCTCAGTTCCACGATCGTCTGTGCCGCGTCGATCGGCATCATCCTCGCCGTAGGCCTACCGGCCGGATTCGCCTTCGCCAAACTTCGCTTCCGAGCCTCCACGGCCGTCTTTCTCATCATGGTGAGTGCAATGATGGTCCCCCTCCAGGCGATCCTCATGCCCGAGTTCGTCAACGTGAGCAGGTTGCACCTGACCGGCGGGTACCTCGGGGCGATTCTGGTCTACGCCGCCCTCGGGACGCCCTTTTCGGTGTTCTTGTTCTCGACGTACTTTCGCGGCGTGCCCGATGAGCTCATCGAGGCGGGCATCGTCGATGGCCTCGGGTACTTTGGCGCGCTCTTTCGCCTCGTCGTGCCCGTCGCCATCCCGGCCATCGCGACCGTCACGGTCCTGCAGTTCATTCAGATATGGGACGACCTCTTAGTGGGACTGCTCTTCATCCAAAACCCCGATGAACGTCCGATCACCGTGGGCCTGGCCATTCTCGCGGCCGGACGCACGACGTCGATACCCGAACTGATGGCGGGGTCCCTACTCAGTGCCCTACCGGCCATGATCGTCTATCTCGTCTTCCAGCGTTATCTCGTAAAGGGCCTCACCATGGGCATCGACCGATGATGATTCGCTCTTCACGTAAAGGAGTACCGGCCCATGGCTGAGATTGATTTTGAGAACATCACCAAGCGCTACGGCGAGGGTCCACCCGCCGTCGATGGTCTGTCGTTGCACATCAACGACGGCGAGTTCATGGTGTTGGTGGGACCCTCAGGCTGTGGCAAGACCACGGCCCTCCGCATGCTGGCGGGACTCGAAGAAATCACGTCGGGCACGCTCAAGATCGGCGGGGCGGTCGTGAACAACACGTTGCCCAAGGATCGTGACGTGGCGATGGTCTTTCAGAACTACGCCCTCTATCCTCACATGACCGTCGCGAACAACATCGGTTTTGCGCTCAAGGTTCGCGGCGACTCCAAGGACGAGATCAAGCGCAAGGTCGCCGAGGCGGCGGCGATTCTGCGACTCGAGGACTACCTCGAACGCAAGCCCAAGGCCCTCTCGGGTGGACAGCGCCAGCGCGTCGCCATGGGTCGCGCCATCGTGCGCAGCCCCCAGGCCTTCTTGATGGACGAACCCTTGTCCAACCTGGACGCGAAACTACGCGTCGAGATGCGTCTGGAGATCGCGCGCATCCAGCGACTCCTCAACGTCGCGACGGTCTACGTGACCCATGATCAAGTTGAAGCGATGACCATGGGCGATCGCGTGGCCGTGATGCGCGACGGACAGCTCCAGCAGGTCGACACGCCCCAGAATCTCTACGACCGACCGGCCAATGAGTTCGTCGCCGGCTTCATGGGCTCACCGCCCATGAACCTGGTCACCTGTGAACTGCGAGCGGGCAGCGACCGCATTGAGGTCCTCGTCGGCGAGCAGACTCTTGAGTTCCCACTGGGCTACGTCGACTCGCACGACCTTCCCGCTTCGGGTGCCCGTGTGGTCATGGGGGTGCGTCCCGAGGACGTGATCATTACCGACGCCAGTGCCCCCAACACACTCAAGACGCGCGTGGAGCGGTGCGAAGCCCTGGGATCAGAGATTCTCGTTCATCTGTCGCACGGCGACGCAGCGCCCGCGAGCGCCTCGGACGATCTTCTGCAGCGAGCGTTCGCCCGTCGATCAACGTTGATCGCCAAACTGGGTCCACGCACGACCGTTCGCGCGGGTGACGTCTTGTCTGTGCAGATCTCACCGGAGCACGCCCACTTCTTCGACGCCGAGAGCGGCGCCACGCTCCGTAAGGTGTCGTCGTGAGTCGCGTGCGCAGCGTCAATCCCGCCACCGGTGAGAGTGTCGAACTCCCTTTGGAGGACACGTCACGCGAAGAGGTCGAGCGTCTCGTGCACCTCGCCGGCGTCGCGGCCCCCCTCTACGCTGCGCGCCCGCTTACCTGGCGGGCCGACCTGTTGCGTGCCATGGCCGCAGAACTCGAGGACGAATCCACGTCGTTGGTCGAACTCGCACATCGCGAAACAGCTCTCCCGCTCGCACGTCTGGAAGGCGAAGTTCGCCGTACCGCTTTTCAGCTGCGCTTCTTCGCCGACGTCGTACGCGACGCCCACTTCCTCGATGCGTCCATTGATCACGCCACCGAGTCGCCCATGGGTCCCCTGCCCGACCTGCGGCGCGTTCGCGTGCCTCTCGGTCCGGTGGCGGTTTTTGGGAGTTCGAACTTTCCCTTTGCCTTCTCGGTGCCGGGTGGGGACACCGCCTCGGCCCTCGCTGCGGGGTGCCCCGTCGTCATCAAAGCCCACCCCGCCCATCCCGCCACGAGCCTGGCGTCCTTCAACGCGCTCGCCCGAGCCGCCGAGCGACTGGGCGCTCCCGAGAACCTCCTCGCTCTGGTGTTCGGTCTGGACGCGGGCGTCGCTCTGGTCGACGCGCCCGAGATCAGCGCGGTCGGATTTACTGGGTCGGTCGCGGCGGGCCAG
>DATHNV010000296.1:0-6204 GCA_035485615.1 Acidimicrobiales bacterium | reverse complement strand
GAGCCCAACGTGGCCGTGATGCACCAAGTCGTCAAGGCCCAGCTCGCCGCCAAGCGCGCGGGTACCCAGTCCACCAAGACCCGCAAAGAGGTTCGCGGTGGCGGCAAGAAGCCCTTCCGCCAGAAGGGCACCGGCGGTGCTCGTCAGGGCACCATTCGCGCCCCGCACTACCCGGGCGGTGGCATCGCGCTCGGCCCCAAGCCTCGCAGCTACGAGCAAAAGACGCCCAAGAAGATGATCCGCCTCGCGCTGTACTCTGCGCTCTCGGACCGCGCCCAGCTCGAGCAGATCGTGGTCCTGGACAGCTTTTCGCCGTGGAGTGAGCCCAAGACCAAGGACGCGCTCGCGTTCTTAGGGGCCCTCGGCCTCGAGGGCAAGATCCTGGTGGTGCTGTCTCGTGACGACGAGACCGCGTTGCGCTCGTTTCGCAATCTCATGAACGTCAAGACCATCGACGCCGGCGAGCTCAACACCTACGACGTCCTCGACAGCGACTGGGTCGTCTTTACCGACGCCACGCTGCCCACCGCCAAGGAGAGTGCCTGATGCGCGACGCGATGAACATCCTGATTCGCCCGGTCGTCTCGGAGAAGACGTACGCCTCGATGGAGTTGGGGACCTACGTCTTTGTCGTGGACCCTCGCGCCACCAAGATCGACGTGCGCAACGCCGTCGAGCAGGCCTTCAACGTCAAGGTCACCAACGTCAACACGCTGAACCGCAAGGGCAAGAACACCCGCAATCGCCGCACCGGCGTGCGGGGGTCCAAGCCCGGCACCAAGCGCGCCATCGTCACCCTCAAAGCCGGTGACACGATCAACCTCTTCGAGAACTAAGGACAGTTATGGCCCTTCGTCACCGCAAACCTACGAGCCCCGGTCGCCGTTTCCAGACGGTCTCGGACTTCGCCGAACTGACGACGACCACGCCCGAGAAGTCGCTGCTCGAGCCCAAGCCCAAGTCCGGTGGACGCAACAACTACGGTCGCAAGACCTCGCGTCACCGCGGCGGTGGTCACAAGCAGAAGTACCGTGTCGTGGACTTTCGGCGCAACAAGGACCACGTCCCGGCCAAGGTCGCCACGATTGAGTACGACCCCAACCGCTCGTGTCGCATCGCGCTGTTGCACTACGTCGACGGCGAGAAGCGCTACATCCTCGCCCCCCAGGGACTCAAGGTCGGCGACGTCGTCGAGTCCGGTGCCAAGGCCGACATCCGCATGGGCAACTCGTTGCCGATGCGCTACATCCCCACCGGTTCGACCGTGCACAACGTGGAACTGCGCCCCGGTGGCGGCGGCAAGATGGCCCGCAGCGCCGGTATGAGCGTCCAACTGGTCGCGAAGGATGGCGGGTTCGCCACCCTGCGTCTGCCCTCGACCGAGATGCGCCGCGTGCCGATTGACTGTCGCGCCACTTTGGGCGTCGTGGGTAATTCCGAGCACGAGCTCATCAAGATCGGTAAGGCCGGTCGCAACCGCTGGAAGGGCGTTCGTCCCCAGACCCGCGGCGTCGCGATGAACCCGGTCGACCACCCCCTCGGTGGTGGCGAAGGCAAGACCAGCGGTGGACGCCACCCGGTCTCACCCTGGGGTCAGCCTGAAGGTCGTACGCGTCTGCCCAAGCCGTCCGACTCGCTCATTATTCGTCGTCGTCGTGGACGCGGCGCCCGGAGGTAGATATGTCACGCAGTCTGAAAAAGGGTCCCTTCATCGATGCTCACCTCTTAAAGAAGGTGGACGCGATGAACGCGGCCAACGAGAAGAAGGTCATCAAGACCTGGAGCCGTCGTTCGACGGTGATCCCCGACATGGTCGGTCACACCTTTGCGGTGCACGACGGACGCCGCCACGTGCCGGTCTTCGTGAACGAGTCGATGGTCGGTCACAAGCTGGGCGAGTTCGCGCCCACGCGCACCTTTAAGTTCCACGCTGGTCAAGAGAAGACGGGTCGTCGCTAATGACCGGTGCCAAGACCAACGAACGCCCCGGGACCCGCGCGGTCCTCAAGGGTTATCAGATGTCGGCGAGCAAGGCTCGTGTCGTACTCAACATCGTGCGCGGCGAGGACGTCACCACCGCCCGTGAGATTTTGGCGGGCACCACTCGCGAAGCGGCCGACGTGATCGGCAAGCTCCTCGCCTCGGCCGTGGCCAACGCGGTGAACAACGACGGCATGCAGGCCGACGAACTCTACGTTTCGGCGGCCTTCGCCGACGAGGGCATCACGATGAAGCGCTTCACCCCCCGTGCGCGCGGACGCGCCGGCAAGATCTTCAAGCGCTCGACGCACATCACCGTGATCGTCTCGCGCATGGACGAGGAGCGCCTCGAGCACATGCGCACCGCGCGCAACGCCCAGGCCCAGGCCAGTCGTTCACGCCGCGTGGCGTCCTCGCGTCGTCGCGCCGACCAGACGGCGAGCGTCAACAAGCGCGAAGCCGCCCACGAAGCCCAGGCCGAGTTGGACGCGGCCGAAGCCCTCGCGGCCGAGAACGCGGTCGTCGAGGACGTCACGACCGACGACGTCGCCACCGACACGGTCGTAGAGGCAGGTACCGAGGCCGAGGCCACATCCGACGAAGCGGCCATCGAGGCCGAAGACGAAGACGCGGCGAGTGACTTCGCCGTAGAAGACGATTCGGTGTCTGAGGACACCACGGAGGAGACCAACTAATGGGTCAGAAGGTAAACCCCTACGGTTTCCGTCTCGGCATCACGACGGACTGGAAGTCGCGCTGGTTCAAGGAGCGCGGCTACAAGGACCTCGTCATCGAGGACTGGAAGATTCGCGACTACCTCACCAAGCAGCTCGAGAGTGCTGCGGTGAGTCGTATCGAGATCGAGCGCAACTCCGATCGCATTCGCGTGGACATTCACACCGCGCGCCCGGGCATCGTCATCGGTCGCCGTGGCGCCGAGGCTGAGCGTCTGAAGAAGGACCTCGAGAAGATCACTGGCCAGAAGAACAAGATCTCGCTGAACATCCAAGAGATCAAGCAGCCCGAACTCGACGCTGCCCTCATCGCCCAGGGAATCTGCGACCAGCTGATTCGCCGCGTGGCCTTTCGTCGTGCGATGAAGCGCGGCATCCAGACCGTCCAGAAGGCCGGTGCCTTGGGTGTTCGCATTCAGGCCTCGGGCCGTCTCGGTGGTGCCGAGATGTCGCGCCGCGAGTCGTACCGTGAAGGTCGCGTGCCCCTGCACACCCTGCGCGCCGACATCGACTACGGATTCCGTGAGGCTCGTACCTCCACAGGTCGCATCGGCGTGAAGGTCTGGATCTACAAGGGTGACATCCTGCCCTACCAGCTAACCAACGACGAGAAGATCGTGCGCGAGGCCGCGATGGCCGCCGGCGACGCCATGCCCGTTGGCTCCTCACCCACCGCGCCCAAGGGCGTGGTGCGTGCGGGTGGCGGACGCCGCCGCGTCGAGGTCCAACCCGACGAGGAGTTCACCGACACCGAGGTCCAAGGAATGATCGGCAGTGTCTCGGACAAGGCCGCCGAAGACGCGCGCATTCCCGAGAGCCAACTTCTCACCGAGGCGGCCGACGAGGCCGCCGCCGACGAGGCTGACTCGAGCGACGCGCCCGTGACGGATCTGTTGGCGTCGAACCCCGAGGTCGAAGCCCAGCTGAGTGTCGAGGAAGAGATCGAGCGTCGCACCGCGACCGATCACACCGACACGCCGCACTTTCGAAAGGACGCGGAGTAATCATGTTGATGCCTCGCAAAGTCAAGCATCGCAAGATGATGCGCGGACGCCGTGGCGGTCTCGCCAAGGGCGGCGTGGACCTCAACTTCGGTGACTTCGGTATCCAGGCGCTCGAGTCGGGTTGGGTGACCGCCCGCCAGATCGAGGCCGCTCGTATCGCGATGACCCGCCACGTCAAGCGTGGTGGCAAGGTGTGGATTCGGGTCTTCCCCGACAAGCCCGTTACCCAGAAGCCAGCCGAGACCCGCATGGGATCGGGCAAGGGCAACCCCGAGTTCTGGGTCGCCGTCGTCAAGCCCGGCCGGATGCTCTTCGAGCTCGGTGGGGTGGACGAGACGCTGGCTCGCGCCGCCATGGAGCGCGCCATTCAAAAGCTCCCCATCAAAGCCAAGTTCGTCGTGCGTCCCGGAACGCATGGCACGCCGGAGGTGACCATCGATGCCTAAGACCTCAGAACACCGCGCCGAACTACGGCGCCTGGGCGACAGCGAGCTGCTGGGTCGCTTGGGTGAGGCCCGTCGCGAACTCTTCAACCTTCGATTCCAACTGGCCACCGGTCAGCTCGACAACTCCGCCCGCATCGGGGCCGTGAAGAAGGACATCGCGCGTCTTGAAACCTTCCTGCGCGAGCGCGAGATCGCCGCCGCCGAAGCCCTAGAAGAAAGTGCACAGTCATGAGTGACGTGAACGACACCGAGAAGCGCGCCAACCCGCGCAAGGTCCGCGAGGGCATCGTCATCTCGGACAAGATGAACTCGACGCTGGTCGTCGCCATCAACGAGCGCGTCAGTCACTCGCGCTACATCAAGACCGTCCAGCGCACCAAGAAGCTCTACGTGCACGACGAGAAGAACGAGGCCAAGGTCGGTGACCGAGTGCGCGTGCAAGAGACTCGTCCGCTCTCCAAGCTCAAGCGTTGGCGCCTCACCGAAGTCGTGGAGCGTGCGCGATGATTCAACAGGAAAGCCGACTCAAAGTGGCCGACAACTCAGGGGCCAAGGAAGTGTTGTGCATCCGTGTGCTCGGCGGTTCGCGTCGTCGCTACGCCTCGATCGGTGACGTCTTCATCGCCACGGTGAAGGACGCCATTCCCGGCGCCGCGGTGAAGAAGGGCGACGTGGTGCGCTGCGTCGTTGTGCGCACGGCCAAGGAGAAGCGTCGCCCCGACGGCTCCTACATCAAGTTTGACGAGAACGCCGCCGTTCTGATCAACGACCAGCTCCAGCCGCGCGGCACGCGCATCTTTGGGCCGGTCGGTCGCGAGCTGCGCGACAAGAAGTTCATGCGAATTGTCTCGCTCGCCCCGGAGGTGTTGTAATGAAAATTCATAAGGGTGATGACGTGATCGTGCTCTCGGGCAAGTACCGCGGGGAGCGCGCCAACGTCGAAGATGCACTGCCCGAGCTCAACAAGGTGATCCTGGACAACCTCAACGTCGCCAAGCGCGCCACCAAGCAGCGTGGCGCCACGATGCAGGCAGGCGTCATCGACAAGGTTCTGCCGATGAGCGCGTCCAACGTGGCCGTCTGGTGCCCGAAGCACAAGGGCCCGGCCCGCATCGGTTCTGAGATCGTGGACGACAAGAAGGTCCGCGTCTGTCGCAAGTGTGGAGAAGTTCTATGACGACCGCTACTCGGCCCCGCCTCAAAGTGCGCTACGACGAAGAGATTCGTCCGGCGCTCAAAGAAGAGCTGGGCCTCGCCAACATCATGCAGGTGCCGCGCCTGGAGAAGATCGTGATCAACTCCGGGGTCGGACGCGCCACCCAACAGGCGAGCTTGCTCGAGGGCGCCCAGCGTGACCTCGAGCAGATCACCGGGCAAAAGCCAATCGTGACCCGCGCGAAGAAGTCGATCGCGAGCTTCAAGTTGCGCGAAGAACAGCCCATCGGGGTGAAGGTCACCCTGCGCGGGGACCGCGCCTGGGAGTTCTTCGACCGCCTGCTCAGCCTCGCGATTCCGCGTATTCGCGACTTCCGGGGGCTCTCGCCCAAGTCCTTTGACGGACACGGCAACTACACCTTCGGTGTGAATGACCAGTTGATCTTCCCCGAGATCGACTACGACAAGATCGACGCGCCGCGTGGGTTCGACATCACCATTGTCACCACCGCCGCGAACGACGAGCAAGGCCGCGCGTTCCTGCGCGCCTACGGCTTCCCCTTCAGACAGGAGAATCGATAAGCATGGCGAAAAAAGCTCTTCGCATCAAGCAGGCCAAGACGCCGAAGTTCTCGACGAGGGCCTACACGCGCTGTCAGCGCTGTGGCCGGCCGCGCTCGGTCTATCGCAAGTTCGGGCTGTGTCGCATCTGTTTGCGCCTCATGGTTCACGCCGGTGAGATCCCGGGCGTGACCAAGGCCAGTTGGTAGGAGGACAGCTATGACAATGACTGACCCCATCGCCGACATGCTCACGCGCATTCGCAACGCCAACGCCGCGATGTTCGACAGCGTGAAGATGCCGTCGTCCAAGCTCAAGGAGAAC
>DATHNV010000295.1:0-14078 GCA_035485615.1 Acidimicrobiales bacterium | reverse complement strand
CGAGAGCTCCTCGCGACCTCACCTGCGCCGCGCTGATGTCCGCGTTCGTCTTGGCCACGGCGAACGAACACAAGGCCCGAGAGATGTGTCAAGTTCTCGAACCTTTGGGCATCGACTTACTGTCACGGCCCGCCGACGTGGACGACATTGATGAGACGGAGTCGACTCTCGAGGGGAACTCGCTGCTCAAGGCGCGCGTCCTCACCGCGGCGACGGGACTTCCCGCGATCGCCGACGACACGGGACTGTTCATTGACGCTCTCGAGGGACGACCCGGGGTGTACAGCGCGCGCTACGCGGGCGAACACGCGAGCTTCGACGACAACGTGCAGAAAGTTCTGCGCGAACTCGACGACGTCGACATGTCGAGGCGCGGCGCACACTTTCGCTCGGTCATCGCGATCACGTATCCCGACGGCACGTCGTGGTGGGTCGACGGCGTACTTGACGGACGAATTCTCGTGTCGCCCGTCGGCGAGGGCGGCTTCGGGTACGACGTGATCTTCGCGCCGACGAACAGCGACCGATCGCTGGCGCAACTCGCGGCCGATGAGAAAAACGCCATCAGCCATCGTGGTCGCGCCCTGCGCGCCTTCGCGGCAAAGCTCGCTACGTCGTAGGTTGCGAGAGTAATCTTCACCCGTAGGGTGGGGGAGTGATGAGCGGCACGATCGCGATGTTCCCGTTAGGGATGGTGGTGTATCCGCATCAGACCGTGGGGCTGTGCGTCTTTGAACCCCGGTACCACCGTCTCTTGGAAGACGTCGAGTACGACCGGCGATTTGGGACGTGCCTCATCGAGCGCGGTTCGGACGTTGGCGGTGGTGAGCAGCGCACGTTTGTCGGTTCGTTGCTCGAGATTCTGGGTACGCACCGGCTCTCCAACGGTCAGACCCTGGTCGTGGCCGAAGGCGTCGAGTGTTTCGAAGTGGTCGAGTGGCTAAGTGACGACCCGTATCCGCGAGCGATCGTGGGGGAGCGGTGCTGTGACAGTGTGCCCATTGAACCGGCGTTGCTGAAGTCGACGGAGTCATCGGTTCGCGCGTTGCGAGCCCTGCAGAGCGAGATGTTCGCCGACGAGTGCCTGCAGCGCAATGTCGCCATGGACGACGACGACCGCGTGCGCAGTTGGCAGTTGTGTGCGCTCACGCCGATGTCGATCCTGGACCAGTTCAAGGTCCTCAGTCTGAGCAATCCCAATGATCGCCTGCGACTCGTCGCCGAGATCTGCGCGGAGCGCTACGGCGACTACCAGCGAATGCTGGCGGTCGATGAGTTGCGTGCGCCGACGTTTTAGCGAACGTCGAGCAGGTCAACCACGAAGATCAAGGTCTCGTTCGGCCCAATGACCCCGCCCGCGCCACGCTCGCCGTAGGCGAGGTGCGCGGGGATCACGAGACGCCGACGGCCTCCGACGCGCATTCCTTGGACGCCGCGGTCCCACCCTTGGATCACTTGGCTCGCGCCAAGGTCAAAGTCGAAGGGATCGCCGCGATTCCATGACGCATCGAACTCATTGCCGCTCGTGGCGCCGACGCCGACGTAGTGCACGACGACGTGCTTGCCAACCACCGCTTCTGTCCCGTCACCGACAATGATGTCCTCGATCACGAGGTCGTCGGGCGAGGGGCCGAGGTGCGGTTCAACCAGTGGTCTGTCTGCCATGACCGTGAACTTTAGCGGCGTCGACTTCCACCGACCACGCGCACGTTACGTGCCTCGCGGCCCTTGGGTCCACTGGCTTCTTCGAAGGTAATGGTCTGACCCTGACTCAACGTGCGAAACCCGTCACCTTGAATGTTCGAGAAGTGGATGAAGAGGTCGTCGCCCTTTTCGTCGCTCGCGAAGCCAAAGCCCTTCGAGTCGTTAAAGAAACTCACGACTGCTTCGCGGCCGCGACCCGATGAGCGCTCTACGCGGGGTGCGTCGCTCCGAGGGGCGTCGCGACGAGGAGCGGCGTCACGGCGGGGAGTCGAACTGCGCTCGAACCCACGAGAGTGTCGCGCTTCGGTATCGCGCGGAGCGTGCTCACGTCGAGCGCGCGCCGGTCGTTCACGCGGCTCGCGCGCGATGGTGCGCTCATTGCGAGACGGTCCGCGCTTGGCGGGACGCTCGTCGAGTGACTGTGCGGCCATCGCGTCGTCGATCACGCCCAAGCGGATTGGCTGAGCGTCCTCGCGCGTTGTGAGGACCGATTCGATGCCGAGGGCCCGCTGGAGGCGCTTGATGTGCCCGACGACATCCTCGCCGACGAGTGAGATCACAACGCCAGTCGCGCCGGCTCGGCCCGTGCGACCCGAGCGGTGGAGGTAGTCCGTGGCTTGGGCCGGTGGGTCGTAGTGCACGACGACGGGCACGAGATCGATGTGAATACCTCGTGCGGCGACGTCGGTGGCGACGAGCACCTGGATCTGACCACTCTTGACGCTTCGCAATGCCTTTTCGCGCTGCGCTTGGGTGCGATCACCGTGCAGGGGAACGGCCGAGAGCCCACGCTCACCGAGCTGGCGAGCCAGTCGGTCCGCGCCGTGCTTGGTGCGCGTGAAGATGATGGCGCGCTCGTATTCCTTGATGATGTCGGCGGTGAACTCGACGCGCTGCTCGCGCGGGACGCGCCAGAAGTAGTGCTCGACATCGCTGGGGGCCTCGTCGGCCACGACGTCGTGCACATTCGCGTCGTGGGTGAACTCGCGCACGAGTGACGACACGTCAGGACCCATGGTCGCCGAGAACAGCATCACGTGACGCTGGGGCGAGGTGCTGCTGACAATGCGGCGAACCGCGGGCAAGAAGCCCATGTCGGCCATGCGGTCGGCCTCGTCGACGACGACCGTGGTGACCGAGGCGAGGTCGAGGGCACGCTGTTCGAGCATGTCTTCGAGTCGACCGGGGCAGGCCACCACGACGTCCACGCCGTAGTTGAGGGCCTTGCGGGTCACGTTGTAGGAGGTCCCGCCGTAGATGCAGATGACGCGGCGTCCGCGGTCATCGGTGAGCTGAGCAATCTCTTTTTGCACCTGGCCCGCGAGTTCGCGGGTTGGTACCAGAACTAAGGCGGTGGGCTTGCGCGGTTGGGCCTTTTTCAGGTTGGCCAGCAAGGGGAGGGCGAAGGCCAGGGTCTTGCCCGATCCCGTGGCGGCCTTTCCCACCACGTCGCGACCGGCGAGGGCGTCGGGAATGGCGGCTTCCTGGATGGGAAACGACTCGGTGATACCGCGGGCGCGCAATCGCTCCACGAGGCGTGCGGGCACGCCGAGATCGGCAAAGGACATAGACATAGAAACTCCTACGAGTTGAGGTGAGTCCAACTCGAAAGAAGTGTCGAATCGGTCTCTATCGCGAGATGCGATAAACCAGCGTCACCCACGCTAGCAGATCGGCGCTGAGGCGACGACATGCGCGAGAACGCCTCGGGCGTCCACGTGTCGTGCGGGCGGAGGGACTCGAACCCACACTCCGAAGAACTGGTACCTAAAACCAGCGCGTCTGCCAATTCCGCCACGCCCGCGAGCGTCTCCACTCTAGGGCGCGAAGGCCGGAGATTCGGGTCTCACACGGTAGATTGGTCCAATGATTAACTCAGCGATCACTGATTTCGGCGCGAACGACCTCAACCAGCGCCTTCTACGCGAGCGCATCGTGTTTTTGGGTTCTGAAGTGAATCAGGACATGGCCAATCGCATCTGCGCGGAACTGCTGTTGCTCGAAGCCGAAGATCGCGACCGGGACATCAGTATTTACATCAACTCTCCCGGCGGATCGGTGACTGACGGCATGGCCATCTACGACACGATGCAGTACGTCAACTGCGACGTGCGCACGATCTGCATCGGGATGGCGGCCTCCATGGGCCAGTTCCTCCTGTGCGCCGGCACGCCGGGCAAGCGGTTCTCCTTGCCGCACAGCCGCATCCTCATGCACCAGCCCTCGATGGGTGGTATGCAGGGCCAGGCTTCGGACATCGCGATCCAGGCGGAGCAGATTATCTACATGAAAAAGACGCTGGCCGAGCGCATCTCGTTCCACACCGGCCAGCCCGTCGAGCGCATCGAAGCCGACTCGGACCGCGACCGCTGGTTCACGGCGCAAGAGGCGCTGGAGTATGGCTTCATCGACGCAGTGATTGAGCGTTCGGCCCTTCGCCAAGGGGTCTAGTGAGTCACGCCCCCGGGGAGGGCCTGCGAACTCGTTCTTCGGGGGAGTTACCGGTTCGCGTCGTTAGTGCTCGCGTCTCGCTGACGACGAGACTGGCGAACCTCTGGGCTCGTCGCGAACTGCTCGTCGGGCTGATCGTCTCGGATATTCGGATCAAGTACAAGAACTCGACCCTCGGGTTGTTCTGGTCCATGGTCTCGCCGGCCTTCACCTTGGGCGTGTACTACCTCGTCTTTTCGATCTTCTTGAAGAACGGGTACCCCAATTTTGTGATCTACCTGTTCTCGGGACTCGTGGTGTGGAACATGTTCCAGAACTCGGTGAACACTGCGACCGGGGTCATCGTGGATCGCGCCGCACTGGTAAAGAAAGTGTCGTTTCCTCGCGAGATCCTCGCACTGTCCAACGTGGGCGCGGCGATCGTCTACTTCGTTGTTCAACTCTCGGTTCTGATCATCTTCGTGGCGGCCGTGCGACACGCACCGGCGTGGAAGTTCATTACGATCCTGCCGATCTCGTTTCTCTCGCTGTATTTCTTCACGGCCGCCCTAGCGGTGGTGATGTCGGCGATCAACGTCTACTTACGCGACATGAAGCACCTTATGGAGGTGCTCTTGCAACTGTGGTTCTGGATGACGCCGATCGTGTACTCGTACTCTCACGCCATCGCGCCGCACCTGCAACGTCACGGACTCACGTGGATCTACTTCTTGAACCCGATCACGCTGATCGTGGTGACCTTCCAGCGGGTCTTCTACGTGAGTACGATCGTGCACTCCACCGTCGCGCCCCATCCACTGATCGATGTGCTTCCAACCTGGTCATACGACAAATTTCTCATCTTGAACGCGGTCCTTCTGGGCATCTCGGTCGTGGCCTTCTTCGTGGCCGAGGCGATCTTTGGGCGCCTCGAGGGTGACTTCGAGTCGGTGCTCTAGATGGTCGACGTCATCGCCGTCGAAGGCGTTTCGAAGAACTTCAAGATCCACCACGAGCGCCACCAGTCGCTCAAAGAGCGCCTGTTGCACCCACGATCGGGAACGACCGAAGTCTTTGATGCGCTCAACAACATCAACTTCACCGTCTCCGAAGGAGAGACGCTCGGCATCGTGGGACACAACGGGTCGGGCAAGTCAACGCTGCTCAAGTGCATCTGTGGCGTGCTCAAACCCTCGGCGGGCGAGATTCGCCTTCGCGGCAGCCTGGCGGCGTTGCTCGAACTCGGCGCCGGCTTCCAGACCGAGCTCTCGGGTCGGGACAACGTCTACCTCTACGGCGCGATGCTGGGCTTCTCTCGCAAGATGGTGGACGGGATCTTCGACGACGTCGTGGCGTTCAGCGAGATTGAGCAGTTCATCGACACCCAGGTGAAGTTCTATTCGAGTGGCATGTACGTGCGACTCGCCTTCGCGGTGGCGGTGAACGTCGATCCCGACATCCTGGTCGTCGACGAGGTGCTCGCGGTGGGCGACGAGCGTTTTCAGGCCAAGTGCGTGGATCGGATTCGCCGATTCCAACAAGAGGGTCGCACGATCTTGCTCGTAACGCACAACGCCGACCAGGTACGTGCGCTCTGTGACCGGGCGATCGTGCTGGATGGCGGCGACATGATCGCCGACGGGGCGACACGCGACTCATTACGCATCTTCCGCGAACATCTCATGGCCGACGCCGTCGAGCACGATCCCTCGCACCTCCTCGGTTCGGTGCGCATCGAGTCGGTCTCCACGCCCTCGGGATCCTTCGAGGTCAAGAGTGGCGCGGGCCTGCACCTCGACGTGAGCGTGGTCTCACAGAACGCCTACAGCGGCAACTTCGTGATCGAGCTCTTCACCCACAACGGGACGCTGGTGAGTCGAAGCGACGCCCAAGGCGCGCCGGTCAACCTCACGCCGGGCCACAATCACGTGGTCGTGGACCTCTCGCACGTGCCGCTGCTCGATGGTGTCTACGACCTCAACGTTGGAGTCACCGACCCACTCGGCCACAACGTGGTGGCCTGGAGTGAGCGAGCGGCCACGCTGCAGGTGACCTACGACGGCCGCGAGGGCGGCATCGTCGAGTTGGGCGCGTCTATTCGTCAGGAGTAGCCGACGTCGCGCTCTCGGATTCGCCGGGGAAGTGGCCGTTGCGCGCTCGCGGAAAGTGACGAAGGGCGCCTAAAGGTCCGAGCCGACCGACGTCGTAGGGGAATGTGGCCGCGCCCAACATTCTTCGATCCCCCCGAGAGTTGCCGTAGGCGTAGATGACTGGCGCGCCCGGCGGGTGGCTCTCTTCGATCCACTCGGCCAGTCGGCGCATTTTTTCCTTCCCTCGACAGTTCTGGCCGAGGTAGCTGCCGGTCAGTCGGTCGCGGGCGTCCACCGCCAGTCGCGTACCGAGTCCGCCAGAGGTGTCGAGCATCTCGGCCACCATGTCGACGTAGATCTGTGGGGACGCAGACACGAGGACCACGCTGTGACCCTGTTGGAGATGCCAACGCAGGCGAGCGAGCATCCAGTCACGCCCGTGGCGCTCAAAGTGCTCAACGGCGAAGACACGTGAGCGATCGCGAACGTCGGCCAGATCCAGTCCCGCGATGAGTTTGTGAAAGAGTCGCTCCTTCGCCCGATCGGCCCATCGACCCGAGCGAATCGCCCCCACGAGGAGCGGAAGGGCCAAGGACGCACTGGCGAGATACGTCGCGCGGTCCCCGCGCAGAAAGCGCAACCACTTAAAGACGCTGCCGCCGTCACTCAAGGTTCCGTCTAGATCAAAGGCGGCGACGGTCAACGCGGGCGGGTTCGTCACAGGCACCAGTTTCACAGGCCGACGGCACGACCACCGTCACCCGGGCCTCGCTAGGTGAGCGAGTCGCGCAGCTCGCGTTTGAGCACCTTTCCCTGCGGGTTTCGCGGCAGGGGCTCGGAGCGGAAGATCACCGTGGTGGGCACCTCGAATTTGGCGAGGCGCGCCGACACGTGGCGGCCGACTTCTTCGGCGTTCATCACTCGACCCGGGCGCAGCACGATGACGGCCGCCACCTGTTCGCCGAGGGTGGGGTGGGGCACCCCAATCACGGCACAGTCCTGAACGTCCGGGTGTTCGAAGATGGCGGCCTCGACGATCACCGAGTAGACGTTTTCGCCGCCTCGAATGATCATGTCCTTGGCGCGGTCCACGATGAAGATGAATCCCTCGTCGTCGATTCGCGCGATGTCGCCCGTGCGCAGCCACCCTGCTTTGGTGAAGGTGCTGGCGGTTGCCTCGGGCTTGTTCCAATACTCGCGAATCACGTTGGGTCCCTTCACCCACAACTCGCCGAGCACGTCGGGGCCACTCACAACGTCGTCACCGGGCGCCTCGCCCACGTAGTCCTCGGGCACCACGGCCACCTCGTTGACGGGGTAACACGGTCCGCAGCTGGCCGGCTTCCTGACGTAGTCGAGTCCCGGATTGGAGGCGAGGGCCGCGGAGGTTTCGGTGAGTCCATAGCCGTTGCTCGGCAGACCCAGGGGAAAACAGGCCCGCAAACGCGTGACCAGTTCGGGCGGTGCGGGCGCTCCGCCGTAGGCGATGCTGGTGACGCTTGACGTGTCGTAGCGGGCAAAGTCGGGGTGATCGATGATCTGCATCGCCACCGTCGGCACGCCGCCAATCATCGAGACCCGCTCGCGTTCGATGACCCCTAAGGCCTCGCCGGCGTCGAAGTGGTGCATGAGGACGATCTTGGTGCCCGCGAACGTGCTCGGCACCAAGACGGCGAAGCAGCCCGTCGCGTGAAAGAACGGCACGTTCAGCAGGCCGACACCCTGGGTGGCGGGCACCGTGGGAGACGCCGCCCCCGCGCGAAGCGCACCTCGAACGACGCCGTAGGAGAGATTCATGAAGTTCGTGATCACGTTGCGGTGCGAACCGACCGCGCCCTTGGGATGACCGGTCGTCCCCGAGGTGTAGAACATCGTGACCTTGTCGTCGGGGGCGAGTTCCACATGGGGCGGCGCCTCGCGGTCGATCTCGCCCAAGAACTCCTCAAAGGCGACGATGGGCACGCGATCGTGGCGGCGTAACTCGACGGGGCGGGCTGGATCCCCCAGCACGACAATGGTCGTCAGGTCCGCCAGGTCGTCGATCAACCCGTAAATGCGATCCAGTCGCTCGCCGTCGACGAACAAAACGGATGATCCCGAGTCGCGAAGTCCGTATGCGAGCTCGTCGGTTGTCCACCACGCGTTCAGCGGCGTAACGATGGCGCCGAGAGACGCCGCGGCCCAAAACGCCATCGACCACTGGGGAAGGTTGCGCGAAGCGATGGCCACGCGATCTCCCTTGGCGACGCGTTCTTCGAGGCGGTGAGCGAGGGTGGCCACGATGGCGTAGTGCTCGCGAAAGGTGTAGCGCTGTTCCTCGTAGACCAAAAACTCCTTGTCGCCGTGCTGGAGCGACGCGTCCAGCATTTGGCGCAGGTTCGAGGGGGCGTTCTTCCACACGGTCATCTCAATGCCTTCGACGACGGCGCGCTCGGTTTCGAACATCTGGCCCGGGGCGGTCAAGATCACGTCCGCTTCTCGCAAACTCATGGCGTGGTCGCTCATCGCGAGTTAAGCGGTCGTTTCGATCGGCTGAAAGAGGGTGTCGCGGTAGTGCACGAGCTCGTTGATGGACTCCTTGATGTCGTCCAGCGCCCGGTGCGCCGAGTCCTTTTCGGGTTGGCCCCCCAGGGATGACGGATACCACCGTCGCGCCAACTCCTTGATGGTCGAGACATCCACGTTGCGGTAGTGAAAGAACGCCTCGAGCTCGGGCATGTACTCCTGAAGGAACCGACGGTCGGTACCGATGGAGTTGCCGCATAGGGGAATGGAACGCGCCTCGCCGATGTGGGATTTGAGGAACTCCAGCGTTTGGCGCTGCGCGTCCTCCACCGTGATCGTGGAGGCGATGATCGCGGGCAAGAGCCCTGATTTGGTGTGCATCGCGGTCACGTAGTCGCCCATCTCGGCGAGTTGCTCGGGGGTGGCGTGGATCACGAGGTCAGGACCTTCGGCCACGATATTGAGGTGGTCGTCGGTCAGCAGCGTGGCGATCTCAACGATGACGTGACGCTCGGGTTCGAGTCCCGTCATTTCCAGATCCATCCAGGCGAGCACGAGACGACACTACTTAATGCGACACGACCGCTGTGTAGCCTTCCCGCTATGGAAATTCTCACGAAGCGACTCCACCCCGATGCCGTCATTCCGTCATTTGCCAACGACGGCGACGCGGGTTGTGATTTGGTGGCGGTCGAGTCGGCCGTGCTGCGCGCCGGCGGGGGTCGTGCCATGGTGCCCACCGGGCTTGCCGTCGCGATCCCTGAGGGTCACGGTGGATTCGTGCTGCCCCGCAGTGGACTCGCCTCGCGTCACGGCGTGACGTGCGCCAACGCGCCGGGTCTCATCGACCCGGGATACCGCGGCGAGGTGAAGGTCGCCCTTGTGAACCTCGATCCCGAGCACGACTACGAAGTCGCCAAGGGAGACCGCATCGCCCAACTGGTCGTGATGGCCGTTGGCCGCAGCGCCTTCGTGGTCGTTGACGAACTACCCGAGGCCACGCGTGGTGAGGGCGGATTCGGTAGCTCCGGTCGATGACCAAATTTCTTGATCCGCTGGACAGCGCGTTCATCCTGCTCGAAAATCCCGGCACGTCGATGAACATCGGCGCCGTGATCGAACTGGAACCGCGCGAGGAGGACCCTGCCGTTCGCTTCGAAGAGATCAAGTCCGTTATCGCCGATCGCGTCCACGAGATTCCCGTCTTGACCCAACGAGTGGTACGTGCCCCCTTCGACATGACCTGGCCGATCCTCGTCGAAGACGACCACTTTGATCTCGACCGCCATGTCGTGCGGGTGGCCCTGCCCGAACCGGGTAACGCGCATCAGATCGATGAACTCGTGTCGGACTTTCTCTCACGCAGCCTGTCGCCGCAGCGCCCGGCGTGGCAACTCTTGGTTATCGAGGGAGCTGACGACGGTCGGGCGATCCTCGTGGTGAAGATGCACCACGCCTTGGCCGACGGCGTGTCCTTCGCCGAGACGATCGCCAACTTCTTTGATATCTCGCCCGAGATTCGTGCACCGCACGAGCGCGTCGACATCGACGACGACGAGCCCACCGTGACGACGTCGCTCGGCCTCTTGCGCCAGGGACTGGCACGACTACGCGATCAGCCTTCGCGACTTCTCGAAAGCCTCGCGTCGTGGGGCGGTCGCTTCTATGAGATCGTGCGCGCTCTGGCGAGCGTGGTGTCGGTGCACGGACGTCGACACGCGACCCCGGATCAGCCATCGATCTTTGAGGCGCAGCGCACGTCCCTCAACGGTGCGGCGGGCATCGAAAAGGTGTTCTTGCGTACCCGCGTACCGTTGGCGGACGTGAAGCGAGCGGCCAAGGCTCGCGGAGCCAGCGTGACCGACTTTGTGTTGGCCAGCGTCGGGGGAGCGCTCAAGGGACTCCTCGACGAGCGGGGCGAGACCCTGGCGAATGATCTCATCGCCTTCGTGCCCATCAACGTACGCTCCGGCGACACGGCAGAACTCGGAAATCAGATCTCGGGGATGCTCGTGGCTCTCCACGTTGATCTCGTCGACCGAGAAGAGCGACTGCGCGCCATCTCCGCTGACTCGGCCAAAACGGTTGCCGAGCAGCGCCTTCGCCGAGCCCGGATATTTCAAGACGTTCCCCGGGTGCTTGGTCCAACCCTGCTGTCCCTGGGCGGCAAGCTCCTCACCACCTTCGGTCTCTTCGATCGACTTCCGATGGCGAACGTCATGATCTCGTCGGTTCCGGGACCGCCCGTGGCGCTGTGGTTGAGTGGTCGGCGCGTGCTGTCGGCCGCGCCGTACGGGCCGCTCCTTGGTCCGATCTCACTCAACATCACGGTGTTGGGATTTGAGGAGAATCTGGAGTTTGGCTTGCTCGGGTGCGCCGAGCGAATGGCCGATATGGAGCGATTGAGTACCTTGATCAGTGAAGAGTCTGCGTCGTACCTGGCATCGACGCCCTCGTAGTTGTGCTTGGACGTTTGTGCGTCCTCGGCTACACTCGATATACCTCGCGGACGTAGCTCAGTTGGTAGAGCGCGACCTTGCCAAGGTCGAGGTCGCCGGTTCGAGCCCGGTCGTCCGCTCCAAGAAGGTCCCCGGTTGGGCTGTTGGCACTCCCACCAATTGGTCGGCACGCGACAGCGCAATGAGCGACGTCACGAAGTGACGAAATACCCAAGGGCCCCGTTCAGCAGTGAACGGACCGCCTGGTAGAGGCCCGGAGACTCACTTTCGCGTGGCCCCGCCACATTGAGGATGGTGCCGGACCTTCGCACCGCCAGGAACTCCGCCAGGCGCGGGGGAGCCTCAGGGGAGTGCGGATCAAGAACGACGACCGGCCTCTTGAGAACGGTGGCGATGTCCAACGTCTGACGGACGCCCCTCGAAACCGCCGACATCGGAGCGAACACGACAGTCGCATTGGCGTCACGCACGTTGAGTGACGTGCGCACCGCGACGTCGGCAGATTTTGTGGGTACAAAGTTTGAGTAGCGCCCAAGGAGCCCGGGGCCCTCACGCAGATCCTCGGCCCATCCATCGAGTGGGACCCAGCCGCCATACGCCACGCCGTGCTCGATGGCAAAGTCCACGGCCGCACGGTCAGCCCCGGTTTCGCCGCCGCACAGCACCTTGGCAATCAACTTCTCGTGAGGCGCCTTGATCTCGCCCATGACTATCGAACTCCCGGGCCCGAACCTAATAGCCGTTAGGAGAATTCCCTCGCGTACGCGTCGCGATTGAAGCTTCCAGGAGTGCCCAGATGTTGTGCGTGTCACGTTGCCTAATGTGTGGGCGGGAGGCGACGTGATCCACTCGGAGTTCGAACCGTACCTGCGTGCCGCGCGCGAGAACCCTGAGCCGTCACCGCTCGCCGTCTCACCCGGCCAGCGTCGCCAGGCGTTCCGAGATGAGGCCCTGCGCTTTCGGGGAGATATTCCTCTCGACGTGGAGGCGCGCGACACAACGATTCCACTTGAGGACCGCATACTCCCTGCTCGGTTGTACGTTCCCGAGATCGATGATCGCAAGGCCCTGGTTGTCTACTTTCACGGCGGCGATTTTGTGATGGGGGACCTCGAGACCCACGACTGGTTGTGCCGTCGGCTTGCCCACGACACGCAGACACGATTCCTCGCCATTGACTACCGTCTCGCGCCCGAGAATCCCTTTCCGGCTGGCCTCGACGACGCCGTCGAGACGTTGCGGTACGTGGCCGCGCATCGCGGTGACTTTGCGACCAGCGACGCGCGACTGGTGGGGATGGGGGACTCGGCCGGGGCCAACCTCGTGACGGTCGCCTCCACGATTCTGCGCGACGAAGAGATCGATCTCGCCGCACAGGTCCTCATCTACCCGACGCTCGGACCCGACCTTGTGACCGAGTCGGCGCATCGCTTCGGCACGGGGTATCTCTTGAATCTCGATTCCCTGCGCTACGACTACCGCCAATACCTGGGCGAGTTCGGTGACCACACGGATCCTCGGGTCACGCCGCTGCTGGCCAACGATCTCACGGGCGCACCTCCGGCGATCATCGTGGTCGCCGAGTGTGACCCGCTGCGTGACGAGGGCGTCGCGTACGCCGGACTCCTCGAGCACTTTCACGTACCGGTCGAGCTCCTCGAAGCCGAAGGGATGATCCACGGCTTTCTCGAGATGGGTGGTGTCGTTCCCGAAGCGCTCGCCATCGTGGACGACATCGCCGCACACCTCACGCGTGTCGTCGGCGCGGCCGCGTGAACGTCCTCTTCATCACGCTCGATCAGTTCCGCGCGGACTCCTACGGCGCGGCTGGTCATCCCCTCGTGCGCACGCCGACGCTGGACCGCTTGGCGAGCGAAGGTGCGCGCCTCTCGCGTCATTATTCTCAGGCTGCACCCTGTGCGCCCGGTCGCGCCGCGCTCTACACGGGCATGTACCAGATGAACAATCGCGTGGTGGCCAACGGCACGCCGCTCGCGGATGGATTTGACAATCTCGCCTACGTGGCCCGGCGCGCCGGCTACGACCCCACACTCTTTGGCTACACCGATCAGGGTCTCGATCCCGCGATTGCCAACGGCGACGACGATCCGCGACTGAGTTACTACGACGGAATTCTGCCGGGATTTTCGGTGGGCCTCTACTTGCCCGAGAGTCAGGCGGGTTGGGTCCAGTACCTGCGCCAGAAGGGCTACGACGTGCCCAATGGCTGGCGCGGGCTGTGTGAGGGTGAGCCGGATCGTCCCGCCGACGACTCGTTGAGCGGATTTCTCACGACCCGTTTTTTGGAGTGGCTGGGTCACCAAGAGTCGGGCTGGTTCGCGCACCTGAGCTACCTGCGTCCCCACCCGCCCTACGCGGCGGCGGGGGAGTTCGCACACATGTACGACCCGGCCGACGTGGAGTTGCCCATCGCGCCGACCGACTCGACACATCGCCACCCGCTTCACGAGGCGGCGTTGAGCTGGTCCCAGGTCGCGGCGCCTCGCGACGAAGGCGACATGCGTCGGCTCATGGCCCAGTACTTCGGCATGATCAGCGAAGTGGACAGTCAGCTCGCCCGCGTCGTGGCTGGCATTGAGGAGCGCGGCGAGTGGGGCGACACGCTGGTCGTCGTCACGTCGGACCACGGAGAGCAATTGGGCGATCACGGCTTGCTCGAAAAGATGGGTTTCTTTCCCCAGAGCTACAACATTCTGGGCATTTGGCGAGACCCACGCCAAGAGGGCGGGGCGGTGGTGACGAACTTCACCGAGAACGTCGACCTGCTGGCGACGCTGTGCGACGCCCTTGACGTGGAACAACCGGTTCAGAGTGACGGCGTATCCCTAGCGCCGCTACTGCGTGGTGAGAGTGTGCCCTGGCGAGGCGC
>DATHNV010000294.1:0-3786 GCA_035485615.1 Acidimicrobiales bacterium | reverse complement strand
GAGAACGCAGGAGTGGTCGATGCAGGTGACGGGATCGCCGTGGCGATCCGGATCGAAAGCCACAACCACCCGTCGGCGATCGAGCCGTACCAGGGAGCCGCCACGGGGGTGGGCGGCATCCTGCGCGATGTCTTCACGATGGGTGCTCGTCCCCTGGCGGTGATGGACCCGCTCTTCTTTGGCGAACTCAGCGACGCACGCCAGCGCTGGCTCCTCGAGGGCGTGGTCGCGGGCATCTCGGGATACGGCAACTCCGTTGGCGTGCCCACGATCGGGGGGGAACTCACCTTCGACGACTGCTACGCCGGGAATCCCCTGGTCAACGTGCTGTGCGTCGGGGCTCTGCCCACCGAGCGCCTCGTGCTGGGCGTGGCCTCAGGGGTGGGAAACCTCGCCGTGCTGTTGGGCTCGCGCACGGGGCGAGACGGCATCGGGGGCGTGTCGGTGCTGGCCTCGGCGGGGTTTGCCGGTGAGGACGGAGCCGCGTCACTCGACGAGGCCAAGCGTCCGAGCGTGCAGGTGGGCGACCCCTACGAGGAGAAGCGACTGATCGAGGCGTGCCTGGCGTTGCTGGACGAAGGGCTCGTCGTGGGCATCCAAGACCTCGGCGGCGCGGGGCTCGTGTGCGCGACCAGTGAAACCGCGGCGCGCGGGCGAGTCGGCATGGACGTCGACGTCACCGCGGTGCCGCTGCGCGAAGCGGGTATGGCACCCTACGAGATCATGACGTCGGAGTCTCAAGAACGCATGCTCGCGATCATTACCCCCGAGAACTTCGAGGTCGTCAAGGCCCTCTGCGACAAGTGGGAAGTGCGCGCGAGCGTGGTGGGCCGGGTCGTCGAGCCCGAGATCGGAGGCGACGGCGTGGCCCGAGCCATGCTGCGCATTCGCGATGGCTTCGACGGTGAGATCCTCGCTAATGTGCCCGCGGCCGCGCTGGCCGATGACGCGCCGCTCTACGACCGTCCGCACGAACGCCCGGTGTTGTTGGACGCCGTCTGGGCGGACGACCCCACGCACGACGAGCCGATCGGATCGGCGAATGACGACCTACTCGACCTGTTGATCGATCCGGCCTGGGTCTATCGCCAGTACGACTCGCAACTGTTTTTGAACACCGTCGTGGGTCCGGGACGTGACGCCGCGCTCTTGCGCCTGGCCGGTCCGGGCCTGCCCGCTTCGAGCAAGGGCATCGCTCTGTCGACTGACTCGAACCCGCGCTGGTGCGCGCTCGACCCTCGTCTCGGCACGGCCTACAGCGTCGCCGAAGGGGTGGCGAACTTGGCCTGCGTGGGAGCGACCGCCAAGGCCGTAGTGAACTGTCTGAACTTTGGAAACCCCGAGCACCCCGAGGTGATGTGGCAGCTCATCGAGTCGATCGAAGGGATGGCGCAAGCCTGTGAGCGCCTCGGCCTGCCGGTGATTGGCGGCAACGTGTCGCTCTACAACGAAAGTGGCGGACGCGACATCGACCCCACTCCGGTGATCGGGCTACTGGGAGTGATCGAGCGTCTGGAGTCGCCTCCACCGGGCTGGAGCTGGAGCGACGGAGATGCTCTCGTGCTCGTCGGTAACCGCCACGCGTCGAGCGACGAGGCCTTCCCGTTGGGCGGCTCGCGTTGGGCGACCCGACGTGGTCGTCGCGGCGGGCGGCTCTTCGCCCTCGATCTCGATGCTCTGGCGTTGAGCGTGTCGTTCGTGGCTGGCGAAGTGGCGAGGGTCTGTGCTGGTAAGTCCAGCGATGTCAGTGCTGTGCACGACATCGCTGGCGGAGGATTGGCGGTGGCGCTGGCCGAGATGACGGCGGCGACGCGCCGCGGCGTGAACGTCACTCGCGTCGAAGACAGCGGCGAGCTTTTCTCGGAGTTTCCAGGTCGATTCGTCGTCGCGACGAGTGATGCGGAGGCGTTAGTCACGCGTGCCAGGGCAGTGGGCGTGAGCGCCGAGGTAATGGGGGCGGTAGGCGGAGATCGCGTGACGATCGGAACGTTCATCGACGTGTCGGTGGAAGAAGTCGCCACTCGCCGCGAGGGTGCACTCACCGACGCGCTCGAAACCCTCTAGGCCGGAAGCGCCGCTTTCAGTTCGTCGAGAATCTCGTCCGGCACCCGCAGGTCACCGGAACGTCCCACGCCGAGGGCGACATCCTCTTTGTAGTGCCCGTGGTAGTCCGAACCACCCGTGGGAATCATTCCGGCGTCGCGAGTGAGTTTCACCATGAGCTGGCGCGTCGCGTCGTTGGTGCCGCCGTAGTAGGCCTCGATTCCCTTCACGCCTCGCTCGCGCAGCGAGGCCATGACCCGCGGCATTACCTGCTCGATCGAGCGGCTCGTAAGGTCGTCGATGTAGTTGACCAGTGGGTGTGCGATGGAAAAGACCGTCGATGAGCCCTCTGCCGCATCGACGAAGTCCTCAATCGGCATCGACGTCTTGGGTATGTACGCGCGCCCTCCAGTTCCCAACCACTCGACGAAGATCCGGTTCCAGCTCTCATCGGTGCGTTCGCCCACGATCTCGGGGTGCAGCTCGAACATGGCGCGAGCAAAGTGTGGCCGCCCGATGGAGTGCAGGTTGCCCGACATGGCGATGAGGTACTCCAGGGTCAGTTGGTCAAAGCCCTCTTTCTGGAGGAGTTCGACGAGTTCGAGGTTGCGTACGTCGCGATCGCGTCGCAGCTTGGCCAACTTCTGTTGTAGCGGGTGCTCGGGCGTCAAAGGAAGGAAATAGGCGAGCATGTGTACGCTGCGCGGAGCCGTTCGCTCGCCGCGGTTCATCGGGAACTCGTCGTCGCGCAGGGAGACCTCGACTCCGGCCACGAGTTCGATTCCATACTCGCTGGTCGCGAGCTCCATCTCGCGGTAGCTGTTCGTCGAGTCGTGATCCGTCAAAGAGATGGCGCGCAGCCCGAGAGCGTGAGCCTTGGCCGCCAACTCACTCGGGGTGTCCGATCCGTCGGAGAACGTCGAGTGAGTATGTAAGTCAATCACCGGGTCAGACTACTGAAAGAGCGAGTCGCGAACCGGGGCGTGTCAGTAGTGGTTTAGGTGCCAGTAAATTGCGGCGAAAGAAAGGCCGATAAGGACCGCTCCGAAAATGAAGGTTGCTCCTCGATGTTTCACGAGCCACTGTGACCTACGTATCGGATTCTCGAACGCGTAATACAGCACCGCCGCCAGCGCCACGGAGACTAGGACTAGTTCGATTTCGCTCCTCAGAGGCAACGGAGCGACGGCGTATTGCGTCGCAATTGCGATCACGGGCCAGTGAACGAGATACAACGAATACGAAATGTTGCCCAACCATTGGAAGGGCGGAAAATTGGCGAGGCGCCCAAACCTATCGGAGCCGCGAAGAGATCCTCCCGCGATGATCGCGCCCGTCGCGAGCACCGGCGCGATCACGGCTGAACCTGGCCACGTTGTTGTCGAAGAATAAAACCAAGTACAGAGGACAACTACAGCCAGTCCGAGCGCTCCGAGAATCAATCCAGAGCGTGGCGCGCGTCCCCGCAAGTGCGGGCCGACAACGGCGAGCATGGCCCCGAGCGCCAATTCCCAGGCACGCGTCAACGGCGAGAAGAAAGCCCACACTTCGTTCTGACGGGTTTCAATCACGCTCCAGGTGAGCGAAGCACCGATCACGATTGTCAACGCGCCCACCAAGCGTGGGACGGGCGAGAATCTCTTCCAAGGCAAGGTGATCAAGAGGAACAAGAGTGGCCACACCAAGTAGAACTGCTCTTCAACAGCCAGTGACCAGAACTGTTGCAACGTCGAGGGAGGTTGG
>DATHNV010000293.1:0-4310 GCA_035485615.1 Acidimicrobiales bacterium | reverse complement strand
GAGGACTTCAAGGATCGTCCCTGGGCCCCCGAGGACTATCCCGTCGGCGATGGCGTGCGCTCGTCGATCTACGTGAACTTGCTCACCGAGGACAATCTTCCGTACTACACCTCACATATTCTCGAGCACTCACCGCGCAACCACCCCTCACGCGAGTGGGCGTATCAGTGGACGATGGAAGAGAACCGTCACGCGATGGTGATGCGCGACTGGGTCCACATCAGTCGCTGCATCAACCCCACCACGCTCGAAGACGGCCGTCGTCTCCAGATGCAAAAGGCCGAGGTGCCTCAACTCACCACGTTCGCCGAGCTGATCGCCTACGTGACGTTCCAAGAGCGCGCCACCCAGATCGCGCACCGCAACACCGGGGCGAAGCTACCCAAGGACGACAAGATCGGGCGCAACGTGTTGGCGCTCATCGCGGGTGACGAGACCAAGCACTACCTCTTCTATCGCGACCTCACCCTCGCCGCGTTCGCCATCGATCCCTCGGCGATGATGATCGCCGTCTCCAAGCAGGTGAGCAGTTTCGCGATGCCCGGTACGGGAATCCCGAGCTTCACTCGTCACGCCGTGCGCATCGCCAAAGAGGGGATCTACGGACTCGGCCAGTACCTCAGTGACGTGCTCACCCCGGTTCTTAGCCTCTGGGACGTCGAACACGTGAAGGGCCTCACCAAGGAGGCCGAACTGGCGCGCATTGACATGGACAACGTACGCGGCAAGATCGCCGAGTCGGTGGAGCGCATGGCCCACAAGGCAGCCTCGCTCAAAAAGTCGCCGATCGGCGCGTCGAGGTAGCGAGCTACTCCTTCGAGTTCGCCACCTGGCGGATGTAGTCCTCGAAGGCCTTCTGATTCATCTGGGCGCTGCGTACATCACGGTCGTGCATCGAGCCACCACGTACCAGCACGTAGATGAGCGAGCCGATGAGCGGCATGATCAAGATCAGTACGATCCACAGCGTCTTGGCGACCCCGCTCAAGTCGTGGCTGCGAAAGATGTCGTAGACGATGTGAAAGACGAGAATGATCCAAAACAGAAGCAGCACAAAGTAGAGCGTCGAGACGAAGACGTCGAGTATTGGATAGCTTGTCGCCAGCATGAGATTTCCTTTCGTTATTGCCTGATCTGGACAGGTTTAGGCGACGGTGCAACCGGTGCGCAAGGCTCAAGGACCTACTTTCGATCTGGCAGTGTGGAGGGGTGAACAGATCGAGAGTCGAGCCCGGGGGGCACGGTGCCTGAGTATCAGCAAGCCTTAGCCATGGTGGGGGCTGCGGGACAGCCCTTTGAAGTCAAGACGGTCGAGCACGACGGCGTGAGTGAACGCGTCTTTAAGAACGCGCCGGCCACGGTGCGCGACTTCTTTGATCTCGCACGTGGCGTCGAGACCACGTTTCTCGTCTACGAGGACGAAGAGTGGACGTTTGCGCGCGTGCTCGAAGAAGCCGACGCCCTGGGTTATGCGCTCGTGCACCACTACGGCGTGCAGAAGGGTGACCGAGTCGGGATCGCCATGCGCAACTATCCCGAGTGGGTGATCTCTTTTTGCGCCATACTCTCCATCGGCGCGATCTCGGTCTCGCTCAACGCCTGGTGGACCGAGGACGAACTTGACTACGCCATCGGCGATTCCGGTCTAACGGTCCTGATCGCCGACGCTGAGCGAGTGGAACGCGCACTCGCACCGTGCGCGCGCCGCGGTGCGCGTCTCTTGGGCGTGCGCCTTCCCGAGGGCGACGAGTTTCCCGACGCGGTCGACCGGTGGAGCGACGTCGTGAAGAAGGGCGTCGAGATGCCGCGCGTTGAACTGGACGCCAACAGCGACGCGACGATCCTCTACACCTCGGGCACGACCGGCTTTCCCAAGGGGGCGGTCTCCACGCACGGCGCGATCACTCAGGCGATCATGGCCTTCAGCGCGAGCGTCGCCGTTGCGGCGGCGCGCCGCGACACCGAGGAAGCCCTCGCCGTACCGACGCCGGTCTTCATCTTGATCGTGCCGCTCTTTCACGTAACCGGCTGCATTCCCGTCATGATGTCGTGCTTCTCGTGGCACTTCAAACTGGTGATGATGTATCGCTGGGACGCCGAGCGCGCCCTGCAATTGATCGAACGACACCATGTAACGAGCTTCGTCGGGGTACCGACCCAGGCGTGGGACCTGATGGAGTCGCCCAACTTCGCCAAGTACGACACGTCCTCGCTGACGGCGGTCGGTGGGGGAGGCGCGCCCGCGCCCGCGACCCTCGTCGCGCGCGTCGAGCATACGTTTGCCCAGGGTCGGCCCGGTCTCGGGTATGGCATGACCGAGACCAACGCGTACGGGCCGGGCAACTCGGGCGATGAGTACGTGACCCATCCGTCTTCGACGGGGCGCGTCCCCACGATCGTGATGGACGTGGAGATCCGCGATGAGGATACCCACACCTTGCCGGTGGGAAGTAGCGGTGAGATCTGGATGAAGTCACCGACGATGATCCGTGGCTACTGGAACAAGCCGAACGAGACCTCGGCCGCCCTAGTGAATGGTTGGCTGCGAACAGGTGACCTCGGTCATATCAGTGACGAGGGATTCCTCTACATCGAGGATCGCGCCAAGGACATGATCATCCGAGCGGGGGAGAACGTGTACTCCGCCCAGGTGGAGTCGGCCATCTACGAACACCCGGCCGTCTACGAAGCGGCGGTCTTCGGTCTCGCCGACGAACGGCTGGGTGAAGTGGTCGCCGCGGCGGTGATGGTGCGCACGGGGATGGATCTCACCAGTGACGGCTTGCGAGAGTTCCTCGTGCCGCGACTGGCGGCGTACATGATCCCGACCCGGATCGCCCTCACCCGCGAGGCGTTGCCACGAAATGCCGCGGGCAAACTTCTGAAGCGTGAAATGCCCGCGCTCTACTTCACCAGTGCGAGCTGAATGGCCTTGGCCGCGTACTCGGCGACGTTGAACTCGTCGAGTTCGTCCAATTTGAACCAGTGAACCTGATCGGTCGTGCCGACGGCTTCATCGCGTAATACGCCGCCGTCGAGTTCGACGGTGTAGAGGATGCGCACCGTGTGGATGCGATCCCCATTGGGGCGACGGCGAATGTCGCTCGCGACGTGCAGGAGAACGGGACTCTTGATCGCGAGGCCCGTCTCTTCTTCGAACTCGCGCAGCAAGGTCTCTTCGGGCGACTCGCCGAAGTTGATGCCGCCACCGGGCAACCACCACAGGGGCGGCACGATCACCGGGCTGCTGGAGCGAACCAGGAGAACGCTGTCGTCGCGCACGAGAATGCCGTAGGCCCTGACGCTCGTGTGCTGCCTGCTCACTCAATCCTCACTCGTGGAGATGCTTGCCCGGGAGGGCTTCGTGAAGAAATCTGACCCGGCACCCCTCGCCACAGAAATAATAGGTCACGCCGTCTGACCCGATCCCGGTGAGACCGTCTCCTTGGACGCTCATCCCACACACGGGATCGATGTGCTCAGAGTCATGGGCCTCTGTGTCGAGACCGCGCGAGAGGTACTTGTCGCGACAGCCCAGCGAACAGAAGTAGATCGTCTCGGCGCCGTGGCCGACGTGGGCGGGTGCCGTGGCCGGATCCACGCTCATGCCACACACCGGGTCGATCGCGGCGTGGCCCGCCACGTCACGTTGGGCGAGTCGCCAGACCGCGAGCAGAACGAGGAAGGCCAGAACGTTGAGCACGAGGGTGGCACCCAGGGGAAACTCGCCCGCCAGAATTCGCAGGGAGCGGTGATCCGGGATGGCGTGCACGAGATGGAAGAGCCCGTCGATCGCGAGGCCCGCGCCACTCGCACTGGCCCAGAGCACCAAGAAGAGTCGCCACGCATTGGCGAGTCCGTAGTAGCGACGGTAGATCACGAGCAGCGGAAACGTGACGAGGTCGGCGAAGAGAAAGGCGATCACGCCGCCAAAGGCCACGCCGTGTCCCCAGAGGGCGGCCGCCAGTGGCACGTTGCCAACTGAACACACGAACGCCACGACCGAGACCAGTGGCGCGACGATCACGTTCTCGAGAACGGTCCAGGCGCCGTGGCCGTGAATAAAGATGTGGTTCCACCACGACGCCGGCACGTGCACGCTCACGAAACCGGCTACCACAAAGCCGATCACGAGCTCCTTGCGCACCATGGTCAGATCGCCCATCGTGTAGCGCGCCGAGATACTGAGACGCTCACCCAGGCTCGTCGCGGGTGCACTCTCGGTGCTCAGCTCCTTCGCGATGCGCTCGTGGAGTCGCGCCACGCGGGAGTGACGAAATGCGAGGGGCACGAGGGCGACCAGTAAGACC
>DATHNV010000292.1:0-11194 GCA_035485615.1 Acidimicrobiales bacterium | reverse complement strand
CTATCGCGCGTGACGATTCGTCGACGACGACCACGTCATCGACGACCACCACGACGGCACCGACATCAACGACCTCAACGACAACATCGACTGTCCCACCCAGGGTGCCCGTCACTCCCGCCGACGAGCGCTCGCTCGTTCGCATTGGCCAGTACGCCTCCGACAGGATCACACCCAAGTCAGTCGACGCCTCGGGTACGGGCTTGGTGTTCGCCCAGAACATGGTCTATCGGCGCACCGTCTCGGTCTTTAACTCGCGATCAGGGGCACTGGTAAAGACCATTCCGGCCACGGTCGACTTGGCCCACTTCGGGTTCCCCGGTGGCGTCGTCCAGGGGGCACCGGTCGAGGGTGCGTTCTCACCAGACGCCAAGTACTTCTACATCTCCAACTACTCGATGTACGGTCCGGGTCAAGGACCCGAAGGCGAGGACACCTGCACGCCGAGCAGCGCTTTGGCGGCCGGCGATACGCCGGACTACGTCTTTCGAATTAACACCGCGACCTTTGGCATCGACCAGGTCATCAAGGTCGGCTTGGTGCCCAAGTTTGTGGCCGTTACGCCGGACGATCGCTACGTACTGGTGACCAACTGGTGCTCGTGGACGCTGTCGATCATCAGTGTGGCGTTGCACAAAGTCGTCGCGACGCTCCCGCTTCCGGGTACGCCGCGCGGGATCGCCATCGACGCGCAGTCGCGCTTCGCGTACGTGGCAATCATGGGTGGCGACGTTTTGGTGCGCGTGAGCCTGGCTGATCTCAAAGAGGTCGGGCAGATCTACGTTGGGTCGAATCCTCGTACCGTCGTGCTCAGCCCCAATGGCGAGTTCGCGTATGTCTCACTCAACATTCCTGGCGACGTCGTCAAGGTGAACCTGCGAACCCAGCGTGTGGTGGCGCTGCGCCACACGGGCGTCTTGTGTCGCTCACTCGTGATCTCGAGCGACGGCACGGCGCTTTACGTCGTCAACTACGGCAGCGCGACCGTCACGGAACTGCGCGCGTCTGACTTGGCCATTCTCCAAACGGTGGTCGTGCCTATCAAGCCCATCGGCATCACGTACGACTCGCTCACTCACGACGTGTGGGTGTCCAGTTACTCGGGCTACATCACTCGCTTCGCGACTCGCCCAGTGAAGTAGCCGCCAACGTCACCAGCCACCCCGAGTAGGTCAGTTGACAGTGTCGGTGTGCGATGTACTGTCTCTTCGATAGCGTTCCGCCGGACGCGGGGAGGAGCCAACATGAGCGACGTACGGGTATTGGTGGGGACGCGAAAAGGAGCGTTCGTCCTTCGCGCGGATGGTGCGCGCAAGAACTGGGACGTCAGTGGCCCCTTCTTTGGCGGGTGGGAGATCTTCCACGTAAAGGGATCGCCAGTTGATCCCAATCGGATCTTCGCCTCGCAGTCGACGAGTTGGTTTGGGAAGTTGATCCAGCGCTCCGACGATGGCGGTCTTACCTGGGAGCCGGTGGGCAACCAGTTTCTCTACGACGGCGTGCCGGGGACTCACCAGTGGTACGACGGGACACCCCACCCCTGGGAGTTCGCCCGGGTCTGGCATCTCGAGCCGTCCTTGAGCGACCCCGACACGGTGCTCGCCGGCGTTGAGGACGCGGCTCTGTTTCGCTCGACTGACGGTGGGCAGAGCTGGAGTGAGCTCTCGGGACTGCGAGGACACGACACGGGATCGGCGTGGCAACCCGGTGCGGGTGGGATGTGCCTGCACACGATCATCGTCAGTCCCCACGACCCCCGTCGGATCTTTGTGGCCATCTCCTCGGCCGGGGCCTTTCGCAGCGACGATGAGGGCGCGACGTGGAAACCGATCAACCGCGGACTGCACTCCGAGGGACTGCCCGACGAGGATGCCGAGGTGGGGCACTGTGTGCACCGCATCGCGATGAATCCGTCGAACCCCGACGTTCTCTACATGCAAAAGCACTGGGACGTGATGCGCAGCACCGACGCGGGGGACTCCTGGACCGAGGTGAGCGGCAATCTGCCCTCGGACTTCGGCTTCGCCATCGACGTACACGCCCATGAGCCAGAGACCGTCTACGTGGTGCCCATCACCAGTGACTCCGAGCACTTTCCGCCCGAGGGCAAACTGCGCGTCTACCGCAGTCGAACGGGCGGCGACGAGTGGGAGCCCCTCACCAAGGGGTTGCCGCAGGACCACTGTTACGTCGATGTTCTGCGCGACGCGATGGCGGTGGACACACTCGAGGACTGCGGTGTGTATTTCGGCACGACGGGGGGACAGGTCTACGCGTCGGCCAACTCGGGTGACTCATGGGAGCCGATCGTGCGCGACCTGCCTGCGGTGTTGTCGGTCGAAGTCCAGACGCTGGTGTGATTCGCGTCGTCCTACCCGCGCACCTCAGGGTGATCGCGAAGGTGTCTGGCGAGGTCGAGCTCGAGGTGGTGGGCACGCCGTCGCCCGCCAGCGTGATCGACGCGCTCGAGGCTCGCTTTCCCGCACTCTTGGGGACGATCCGTGATCCGTTGACCCAACAGCGACGAAAGTTCGTCCGGTTTTACGCGTGCGAAGAAGACCTGTCACTCGAATCGATCGACGTGGCGCTGCCCGAGCCCGTGCAGCGAGGTCGAGAACCTTTCTACGTGATCGGTGCGATGGCGGGGGGTTAAAGCCGGCGCACCGCGCATCACCTACGCTCATCGCCGTGGATCTCTTCGCCAAGGTTCTCATCGTGTCGGACTCGGTCACTCGCGGGGAACGCGAGGATCTCGCCGGCCCTCAAATCTCGGCGCGACTGGTTGACGCGGGCTTCACGATCGCCGACTACCAAGTCATTCCCGACGGCGAGGAGTCGGTGGCCGAAAGCTTGCGCGCGATGAGCGACTTCGCCGGACTGCTGGTTACGTCGGGGGGCACGGGGTTCTCGCCCCGCGATCTCACCCCCGAAGGTACTGCTCGTGTGCTCGAACGTGATGCCCCGGGACTGAGCGAGGCCATGCGCCTCGTCAGTCCACTGGGTCGACTGTCGCGTGGACGATCGGGCACCGTGGGTCAGTGCTTGATTCTGAACTGTCCCGGATCGCCGCGTGGGGCGCTCGAGTCTCTCGAGGCCGTGCTCGATGTCGTCGCCCACGCCCTCGAGTTACTTAGTGACAGCCCCTCACCTCATCCGCCCGAGACCGGGGGAAGCACGGAGATCTCGTCGTCGTGACTGATCGGTGCCGCTGAGTCGGCAGGCTCACCGTTCACCCAGACGCGACTCACTTCGAGGATGGCTTCGAACTTAGGACCGTAGCGACGAACGGCCTCGACGAGAACGACTTCAAGGGAATCGCCGTCCACGGTGTCGACTCCGACGCCAGCGGCGTCGCGGGCTGGACCCAGCAGGATCAGCCGCGCCACTAGCCGCCGCTCAACTGATCCGCGTCGAGCACGATTCCTCGCACCGTGTCGCCGACGTCGGCACCCGGGCCGTCGGGAAGGTACACGAGGGCGTTGGCTTTCGCGACCGCGTGGAGTAGGTGCGAGGCGTGTCGCGCCGCACTCTCGACGTGAACGACGCCATCGTCGTGAACCCGAGCCACCACGTGGGTGAGATAGAGACGTCCGTCGCGCTCTCGCGGCATCGGGCAGTCGAGCACCATCTCGATGGTGAGTCGGTTCAGAACGCGGTGTCCGGCCAGGCGGCGTAGGGCGGGGCGCACGAACGCTTCGAATCCGACGAGAGTCGATACCGGATTGCCGGCCAGTCCGAAGATCGGCACACCCGTGTCCTTCGTGATGCCGAAGGCGAAGGGCTTGCCTGGTTTCATGGCCACTTGCATCGAACGCGCTTCATCGCCACAGAGTTCGAGCAGGACCGACTTCACGAAGTCAGCGTCGCCCACGCTGACACCACCCGTGGAGATGATCGCATCGCACGTCGCCGCGCCGCGCTCGAGCGCGCCGGTGATGTCGGCCGACGAGTCGCCCACGATACCGAGGTCGAGTGCATTGAAACCCGAGGCATGTAGCGATGCGAGCAGTGAGGGACGGTTGGCGTCGCGAATCATGCCGGGGGCCAACGTGCCGGTTCCGTCCGAGAGTTCGTTGCCCGTTGACATCACACCCACGAGTGGTCGGGGGTGGGCGATCACGCTCGTGTACCCCTGGCTCGCGAGCACGCCGAGAAGGGCGGGACCCATTTCATCGCCTGGAGAGACCAGCACCTGGCCGACCGCCACGTCGTCACCCATCCGGCGCACCGCCTCACCGAGGGTGACCTCGCGCTCGATGACGACGCTTCGCCCGTTGGGGTCGAGGGTCGTTGCCTCACGCAGACACACACTGTCAGCTCCCGCGGGTAGGGGAGCGCCCGTCATAATGCCCATGGCCTCGCCTTCGCCGACGGTCGCCGTGGGAGCGTCACCGGCGAAAATCGTGCCCGTGACGCGCAGGCGCCGAGACCCGCCGCGCGTGTCGCTCGCGCGAAGGGCGAACCCGTCCATCGAAGAGTTCTCGAATCGCGGTGACGGCTCGCGAGCGAGAACCTCGTCGGCAGCGACACAACCCAGCGCATCGGCGAGTTCGAGCGAGCGCGGCGCGAGCGGCTTGAGGTCCCGGAGGACGTAACGGCGCGCGTCGTCGAGCGAGATCACGGACGCGGCGTATCGAGGAGCGGAGAGGTGTCCTCACTCCACGCCGATCCACCATCCCAAAACTCGCGCTTCCACATCGGCACCGTTTCCTTGAGGGTGTCGATGCAAAAGCGTGCCGCGTCGAAGGCGTCGCTTCGGTGAGGCGACGACACGGCAACGACCACGGTTGTCTCGGACAACTCGACCCTGCCGATCCGGTGGTGGATGGCGATGGCTTCGAGGGAGGTCCAGCGTTCGCGCGCTACCTCGACGATTTCGTTGAGTCGGGCTTCGGCGAACTTCGGGTTGGTCTCGTACTCAAGGGCGAGCACGTCGTCGTGATCGCGCGAGTGGTTTCGCACGACTCCGCTAAACGTGACGACGGCACCACAGTTGGGTCGCACCGCCCAGGCGGACAGCTCGTCGCTCGACAAGGGAGACTCCGTCACCACAACCCACGTCGACGCTGAGGCTGAGTGCATTGCGTTAATTCTAGGAGCGAGTCGCACGTGGCCTCTGGGGCGAGTTCGCGACGTCGCCTGCGACGAGGTCGTGCCTGAAGGTGCCCCAGATTCTCATCAGATCCGGCACGCATGTGCGTGATATTCGCTCGTCTCATCGTGCAGGCACGCCAAAAGCAACGCGATGTTACTGTAAATGCACGTTGATGGAGGAGGCAATATGCGTCGACTACTAGCGATCTCGGCAACGGCCCTGGTAGCCCTCGGCACGCTCGGGCTATCACTGGGCAACGCCGGCGCAAGTCCCTCGACGAGGGCCAAGGCGTCTGGAACCGTCGACGTTTTATACGCCGGCTCCTTTCTCGACCTAATGGAGCAACAGATTGGTCCCGCGTTCCACAAGGCGACCGGCTACACGGTGAGTGGCTTCTCCGCAGGGTCGACAGCTCTGGCGACGGAAATTGCGGGGGGCACCCAAGTCGGTGACGTATTTATCAGTGCGTCGCCCGCGGTGAACGCGAGTCTCGAGGGCAGCGCCAACGGAAACTGGGTGTCGTCGTACAAGGAGTTCGGGTACTCGCCACTGGTGCTCGGCTATAACCCGGCGTCGAAGTTTGCCAAGGCCCTCCAAACCAAGCCCTGGTACGAGGTCGTGGACCTGCCGGGGTTCTTGTTGGGCCGCACCGACCCCACGACCGACCCCAAGGGAGTACTCGCGGTCGACGCCTTGACGGGGGTCGCCCTCAGCTACGACCAACCCGGACTCGCGCCGCTGGCCTCCTCGTCGTCCAACGTGTTTGAAGAGACGGCCCTCGTAGGTGATCTGCAGGCCGGACAGCTTGACGCGGGCTTCTTCTACGCGGTCGAGGCCGCCGCGGCGCACCTCAAGACCGTGCCGCTCACCGGTACCCAGCTGTCGGGCCAGTACACCGTGGCGATTCTCAATCGCGCACCGCACGCCGCCGCCGCGAAGGCCTTCGTCAACTTCTTACTCGGCCCCAGCGGTCGCAAGATCTTGAAGGCGAACGGCGTGACGCCGATCTCTCCGGCCCTGTTCTTCCGCGCGTCCGCGAACTCCACGACAACGACCACCACCACGACGACGCCATGACCACGAGGAGGGCTTTCAGGAGTCCTCTCACGTGGCTCGGTGGATTGCTCGTCGTCTATCTGGGCTACCCGCTCGGGGGTTTTATCGTTCGACTCGTCACGTCGCCCCAGCGCGGATTCCACGCACCGGGTCTGATTTCAGCGCTCTGGGTCTCGATCGCGGGAGCCACCATGTCTCTCGCGCTCATCACGCTCTGTGGTGTGCCGCTCGCGTACGTGCTCGCTCGTTCCAAGGGCCGTCTGGCCGCGGTCGTTGGAGTACTTGTCCAAGTGCCCTTGGCTCTGCCGCCCCTCATGAGCGGCATCGTGCTCGTGTACGTGATTGGTCCCTATACCTTTCTCGGCCGTCATCTGGGTGAGCACCTTACGGACTCGATGATCGGTGTGGTGATCGCCATGTCGTTCGTCTCGGCACCCTTCTTGATTGTCGCCGCGCGCGCCGCCTTAAGCGGGGTCGACCAGGGAATGTTGGACGTGGCGCGAACCCTCGGGTACTCGGACGTGTCGCGCTTCATGCGAGTGGCGGTGCCCAGCGCCGGGCAGGGAATACGCGCAGGCATGCTGCTCACGTGGCTACGGGCCTTTGGCGAGTACGGGGCGGTGGTGATTCTGGCCTACAACCCGGCATCGTTGCCGATCTACACCTACAACCAGTTCAGCGGCCGCGGGCTGCCCACGACCTTGGCGCCGACTGCCCTCGCGCTTGTGGTTGCGGTAGTGGTCGTGGTGTTGAGTCGGGTTCGAGTTCGCCTTCCGTCGTTGCGACCCGTGATCGTCTCGCGACCGAGTTCTCCTGCACCCGTTCCTCCTCAGCCCGTGCGCTTTGAACTCGATCACCGCATTGGCGGATTCCACCTTCGCGTCTCTCACGAGTCGAGTGCCAATCACCTGGGCGTGCTCGGTCCCTCGGGCGCGGGCAAGTCGGCCCTGCTGCGCTGCCTCGCGGGTCTCTACGGGCCGAGTCCGGGACCCGTGTGGTACGGCGAGCAACTCGTGAGCGCCGTTCCCGTCGAGCGACGCGGAGTGGGGTACGTCGCCCAGGGCTTCGCGCTCTTTCCCCACCTGAATGTCTGGCGTCACTTGACCTTCGCTCGTGAGTCAACCCCCGAGCTCGCCTCCTACTGGCTCGAGCACCTTCGCCTGGAGGGCCTGGAGTCGCGGATGCCGTCGGAGCTGTCGGGGGGTCAGCGCCAACGCGTGGGCCTCGCTCAAGTGCTGTGTCGATCTCCACGCGTGCTCTTGCTCGATGAGCCGTTCTCCGCGCTCGACGCGCCCGTTCGATTGGAGCTTCGCCGCGAACTGCGCCGGGTCCAGCGAGAGACGGGTCTGGCCACGGTGATCGTGACGCACGATCCCGAAGAGGCGGCGTTCTTGTCGGATGAGCTGATGGTCATCGCCCGCGGCGAGGTACTGCAGTCTGGGGCCAATCGATCGGTGTTCTCGCGACCGGTCTCCGCCGAGGTCGCGCGTCTCGTGGGCGTGGAGAACGTGTACGAGGGGACTGTCATTTCCTCCACCGCTCTTCAAGTCGGCGAGGCTCGCGTACCGATATCGACGACGACCCTGGCACTTGGTACTCGCGTGCACTGGAGCGTGCGGCCCGAGTACGTGTCCGTGGTCGCGCTGAGCGGCCCGGCCACCGCGGGCGACGTCGAGGGCCGGATGATCGAAGTCGCCGACACCGGTCTCGACTACGAGCTCTTCGTTGACTATGGCGACGGCGTCGAGATTCGGGCTCGCACCGCCCAGGCGCCCGGGGTCGCTCCGGGGGAGCGTTGTCGCGTGTCGTTTCGCGCCGACGCCGTGTCAGTGTGGTCGGCCGTCGAGTGAGTCAGAAGGTGTCAGGAATCTCGACGCTGACGCTGGTGGCTTTTATGACGGCGTCCACCACGACGCCCGGTGCCAACTTCAGCTCATCGGCTGCTTCGCGGGTGATGACGGACACCACGCGATGGGGCCCGGCTTGGATCTCCACCTGGGCGACGACCTTGTCCTTGACCACCCTGGTCACGATGCCCACGAATCGATTGCGCGTGGACTGCGCGCGCGGACTGCGGGGCGACGGCGAGCGGTTCGCGGTGACGGCGGCACGGGCGAGGTCCGCGCCTTCGAAGTAGCGCTTTCCGTCAGCACCCACTGTCGACTTGAGTCGCCCAGCGTCTGCCCAGCGCCGAATCGTGTCCGCGCTCACCCCCAGCAGTTCGGCGGCCTGAGTCGCTCGATACCGCACCGCGGGCTCACGCGCTCGATCGACCGGCTTGGACGAAGGACTCATGGCGCTACCCCCCGATCATCGACATTGAGCGTGCTGGCCGAAGAAAGTCCGGCTCATTGATGGCGTGACCGGGAAACTTCTCCCACACGGCCCGTCGCAACAACGTGGCGATCTGCGCGTCGTCCGCCCCGTTTCGCATCAGGTCACGCGCCGAGAGTTCGTCGTCGGAGAACAGACAGTTGCGTAGCGCGCCGTCGCTCGTGAGACGCATGCGATTGCACGTTCCGCAAAATGGCTGGGTGACTGACGAGATCAGACCGATTTCGCCCCGCCCGTCGGCAAAGCGGAACCGCTCGGCGGGGGCTGAACCGCCGGGCTCCACGGCCTCGAGGGGCCAGACGGCGGAGACGTGTTCGAAGATCTCGCGACCCGGAACAAGTTGAGTTTTCTCCCACTCGCCCTGGGCGTCCAGAGGCATGAACTCGATGAAGCGCACGACTCGGCCTGTGTCGCGAGCGAACGCGGCGAAGTCAAGGATCTCGTCATCGTTGACCCCGCGCATCATGACCACGTTCACCTTGAGAGGAGTCAGTCCTGCCGCCTCGGCGGCGTCCATCGCAGAGAGCACCGTTGCCAACTCGCCTCGTCGTCGAACCGAGGAGAACCGATCAGCTCGCAACGAGTCGCAGCTGATGTTCACTCGCGTGAGTCCGGCGCTCGCGAGACTCGCGGCGACCGGCGCCAAGAGCATGCCGTTGGTCGTGAGGGAGAGGTCGCGAAAGCCGATGCCTGATAGTCGTTCTACGAGGGAGACCAGACCCTTGCGAACAAGCGGCTCACCCCCCGTGAGGCGAAGCGAGGTGACTCCGACTGAGGCGGCAACTGTGGCAACACGAACGATCTCGTCGAAGCTGAGGAGTTCGCCCGGCGCGAGGAACGTCATGCCCACCTCGGGCATGCAGTAGACGCAACGCAAGTTGCAGCGGTCGGTGACCGAGATGCGAAGGTCGTCGTGGATCCTCCCGTATCGATCCACTAGGGCGCCCCGCGTCGGCATGCTCATCCGCGAGACCTCGCCCCGGTCGCCTTCGACGGCGCGGGGGTGCGGGCGAAGCGACACCGCCACCGGCGCGTTCGCGCTCAGCGACATCGAGTCTCGCCTTCGCCGCGGCGGCGAAATGACCTGACGAAACGCATCGAAGTGACCACGGGACCCATGCTAACGACGGACGTTTCCGGGCTCACTGCGAAGTCGGTCCATCAACGAGTCGCCCCCAACTGCCTGACTTGCCGCCCTCCTTTTTCAAGAGGACCAGATCGTCGATGCGCGCGTTCGGGTCGAGGGCGCGTAGCGAGCCGAGGAGACTGAGGGCGGCGATCGCACACGCGGTGAGCGCCTCCATCTCCACACCGGTCGACTCGTTCGCGATCACGCTGGAAGAGACGTCGACGCCACCGTCACGTTCGGCGAGCTCGACGTTGACGTCGCTCAGGAGAAGCGGGTGGCAGAGCGGAATGAATTCGGCCGTTCTCTTGGCGGCGAAGACGCCCGCCACGCGTGCCACGTGCACGACGTCCAGGCCGTCGTGGCGAGCCTCGATGGCGGCGAGCGGAACGTTTGTGACGACGTGGCACTGCGCCCACGCCTTGCGAAGGGTTCGCGCCTTGTTCGAGACGTCGACCATGCGGAGTTTGCCGCTTCCGTCGACGTGGCTGAACGGACTATCCACCCGCCGTACCTCGTCGGCGCCACGTCCATACCAGCAGCGCGGCGCCAATCAACAGGACTACCGCCCCGAGTATCGCGTACCCGCCGTGTCCGCTCATCATCGAGCCGTGCAGCACGTTTGCGCCCTGGAGGATAAATACGACTCCGGCCACCACGAGAAGTATGCCGATGATGCCTCGAATCCACATCCCGACTCTCCTTGTCATGCCAACTCCTTAGGAACTTACTGAACATTCGATGCGGCAGTGCGCGTTGCGGTGAGGCAGACTAGGCCGCGTCCTCGTTCTCGCGGTACTCCTTCAGCCACCTCGGAGCGTGCGTCTTGGCCCACTGCTCGCTCACCCATCCCGTGAAGATGGATCGCAAGGCGTCGCGATGAGTCAGGGCCATGTAGATGTGTCCGATCACCACAGCGAAGATGGCGAAGGCGAAGACGTCGTGAACGAACGTGGCACCCTGGCGAAGTGGGACCGAGAAGAAACGGAACCACTGCATCATCGAGCCGGTGACGATCATCACCACGATCGACGCGCCGATGAAGATGGTGTTGAGTTTTTGACCCGGATTGAACTTGTCCGCGTCGAGGGGCGTACGCCCGCGCGAGAGGGCCCAACGGATCTCCTGGCGGGTCCAAGCGTTGACGCGCCGCAGGTCGCGTCGCATGCCGCGGCCCCAGGGTCCGAGCACCGAGACGACAATCGGGATCGGGAGTGCCAGCCCCGTCCAGAGGTGGATCATCTCCATCAGGTGTCGAGGAAAGACCACACCGAAGAAGGAGCCGAAGTAGAGCGGGATGGCGGTGAACATCACGACACCAAACAGTGCGGCAGTGAGCCAGTGCGCGGCGCGTTGCACGTGATCGAATCGCGTGAGGCGAGCGACGCGTCGGGTGACGTCCTGGGCGATGGTCATCGGTCTACACCTGGACCGGGTACGGGTTCTTCGGGCCGGTCGAACCGTTCAGCCATCCATTCACGGGGTAGCCGTGCAGCTCCCAGAAGCCGGGCTGGACCTGATCGACGACGCGAATGGCCGAGAGCCACTTCAGTGACTTGTAGCCAAACATCGGTCCGACGTAG
>DATHNV010000291.1:0-8030 GCA_035485615.1 Acidimicrobiales bacterium | reverse complement strand
CCGTTGAGAGCGCGGGAGGCGGCCGGGTCGCCTTTCCTGGTGCGAAGGCGGATCGGATCTTGCCCGCGCGCTATGGATCGGCCTCCGACGTGCCGGTAGAAATTCGCGGCGCCGGATCGTCGGCGCGGCAGTGCAACAACTTTGCCGCGCCGGGTGCCTTCGAGACCGACCGGCTGATCTCCGTCGAGGTCGTGACACCCGGGGGTAACTGGTCGTCGTACCCTCCTCACAAGCACGATGAACTCGGGCCCCACGAGGCCGTTCTCGAAGAGATCTACTACTTCGAAGTGACCAGCGGCGTCGGTGCGACCAGGCCCGGGCCGGGCGGGTATCAGCGCGTGTACTCCAAAGATGCCGCTCGACCCATCGACGTGCTCGAAGAGGTGTGGAGCGGCGACACGATCATCATTCCTCACGGATACCACGGCCCTACGATGGCCAGTCCCAACCATGACCTCTACTTTCTCAACGTGCTGGCGGGACCGGGACCAGAGCGCACGATGAGCTTTTGCGACGATCCGGACCACGCCTGGATTCGCTCGACGTGGGAGAGCGAACCGATCGATCCGCGACTTCCGATGACCTCGGCGAAAGGAATCGTGTGAAACTCACGGTCGCCCAAGCACTCGTGCGCTTTCTCTCTCTCCAATCGGTGGAGCGAGATGGTGTGACCCACCCGTTCTTTGCGGGCTGCTTTGGCATTTTCGGTCACGGCAATGTAGCGGGTCTCGGTCAAGCCTTGCTCGAGAGTGAAGACGACTTTCGCTACTACCTCGCGCGCAACGAGCAAGCGATGGTGCACACCGCGGTGGGATACGCGCGCATGAGCAATCGCCTGCGCGCCTTCGCCTGCACCACCTCAGTGGGACCGGGCGCCACCAACTTGGTCACCGGCGCCGCCGTGGCGACCACGAATCGCATTCCCGTGCTGTTGTTGCCGGGCGACGTCTTTGCGACACGACGCGCAAATCCCGTACTGCAGGAGTTGGAAGACCCGACGTCGCTCGACGGGTCGGTGAACGACTGTCTTCGGCCGGTCTCGCGCTACTTCGATCGAATCTGGCGTCCCGAACAGCTGCCCCAAGCTCTCCTGCACGCGATGCGCGTCTTAACTGATCCCGCCGAGACGGGTGCGGTGACGTTGGCCTTACCCGAAGACGTCCAGACCGAAGCCTTCGAGGTTCCCGAAGACTTTCTCGTGCCGCGCACCTGGCACGTGCGGCGCCCGCCGGCCGAGAACGTCTTGCTCGAACAGTTGGCTCATCGATTGAGCGCGAGCAAGCGCCCACTCATCGTGGCGGGCGGTGGCGTGATCTACAGCGACGCCACGGAGGCGCTGCGAGCGTTCGTTGAGGCCACCGGCATCCCGGTCGCCGAAACTCAGGCGGGCAAGGGCTCACTCCCCTACGACCACGCCGCCAGCGTCGGAGCCCTCGGCGCCACCGGGACCCCGGTGGCCAACGACGTGGCTCGCAGCGCCGACCTCGTGATCGGAATCGGCACGAGGTGGAGCGACTTTACGACGGCTTCTTTCTCGGTCTTCCAGAACCCGGCGGTCGACGTGGTCAATATCAACGTCGCACCCTTCGACACCGCGAAACTTTCCGGAGCCCCGATCGTCGCCGACGCGCGCAGTGCGCTTTCCTCCCTGCACGAACTGATCGGCGACTGGCGCGTCGATGCGTCGTACGAGAGCGAGTACCAAGCGGGCGCCTCGGCGTGGAACGATACCGTCCTAGCCGCCTACGCGATGGCCCACGAGCCGCTGCCCGCGCAGAGCGAAGTGATCGGTGCGGTCGAAGCGTCGAGCGAGGCCCGCGACGTCGTGGTGGGTGCCGCGGGAAGTCTGCCCGGAGACCTGCACAAACTCTGGCGAACGAGGGATCCCAAGGGCTATCACGTCGAATACGCCTTTTCGACGATGGGCTACGAAATCGCGGCGGGCATCGGCGTGAAGATGGCCGATCCCACGCGCGAGGTCTACGTCATGGTCGGCGACGGCTCATACCTCATGTTGAGTTCCGAACTCGTCACCGCTCTCGCCGAAGGCATCAAGATCATCGTCGTTCTTGTCGTGAACCACGGATTCCAATCGATCGGGGCCCTGTCGGAGTCGGTCGGGGTCGAACGCTTCGGCACGAAGTATCGGTATCGGTCATCCTCGGGACAACTCGACGGGGAGAAGCTACCCATCGATCTCGCCACGAACGCAGAGAGCTTCGGCGCGACCGTGCTGCGCGTGCACTCCATCGCCGATCTGCGCTCGGCTCTCGCCACGGCGCGCTCCAGTGATGTCACGACGGTGATTGAGATTGAGACCGATCCCCTAGTGAGCGCGCCCGACTCGTCCTCGTGGTGGGACGTACCCGTGGCGGAAGTCTCCTCGCGCGACGCGACGCAGCGGGCGCTCAAGACGTATCTGAGCGAACGCCAGCAACAGCGCACGTATCTTCGACCGACTGATCTCGGGACTCGCGAATCGTAGGCCTCACGGCGATCGGTTGTCCCCGTCGTGCGGCGCCAAAGGAGTGATCGTGGACGAGCCCGAGGAGCAGTCGGCCGCGACACCCATGGCACCGGTCGCGCTGAGTCGCGTCGCCTTTGGCAACTTCGGCGCCATGTTGGTGATCCTCGGCGCAGTCGCCACCCTGTACGGCCCACTGCTGATTTCGCTGTCGCGACACTTTCACATCTCCCTCGCTCAAGCGGGCATCCTCTTGAGTGTTCACTTCGTCGGCGCCCTCCTGGGCGTCCCCGCGGGTTGGATCGCGATGGGCCGCGTCAAGGGCAGCGTCGTGGTGACCGCGACCCTGGCGTGCTTCGCACTGGGCGCGCTCGACGTCGCGCTCGCCTCGTCGTGGCCCGTGTTCTTGGTGGGAGTCTTCGTCATCGGCTTTGGCTTCGGCGGGCTGGACTTCGCGATCAACACGCTGCTCGCGCGCACAGCCGTGACGGGGCGCGCTCATCGACTGAGCGTGGCGAACGCCGGGTACGGGCTGGGTGCGGTCCTGGGACCATTGCTCGTCGTTCTCGTCGAGCCTCACAACTATCGGTATCTCTTTGGCGGCGCGGTCGTCGTGGTCGCCGTCCTCTCCACGATGAACCGCGGAATCGTCGCGCCCGCGCAGACCGACGAAGATCGCCTGCACGAACTCAACACCCTGCATCAACGACGTCGAGCGATCCTCGCCACTTTCATCGTCGCCTATGCCCTCTACGTGGCCGCCGAGTCGAGCGCGTCGGGATGGATCGCGCCCCAACTCCATCGCCAAGGGCACTCTGCGTCACTCGCCAGTTTGATCACGGGGGGATTCTGGCTCGGCCTCACGCTCGGTCGTATCGGGGGCGGACGCTTGCACCGGCGTTTCGCGGATCGAGCCTTGGTACTCGGATCGCTCGGCGCGGGCGTCATCTTTGCCGGGGTCGCCATCAGCACCGCGGCCGCGCCCGTCGCCTACCCTCTCCTCGGGCTGGCGTTCGCCTCGGTCTATCCGATGGGCCTGATCTGGTACACGCGGTTGTGTCCCCACGATCGAAACGGCCTGGCTCTGATCATTCTGTGCATGATGGTCGGCGGCATCGTCGGCCCCGGCGCAGAAAGTCTCGCCGTCTCGCTCGCGGGTGTTCGCGCCGTCCCGGTGGTCATCGTTGTCTTGGTCGCACTCGACCTGGCGGCGTTTGCTAGCGCCAGTCGATTCGTTCCCGAGTCACCGATCCTCCCGGCGACCTGATCGCCTCGCTTAGACCGCCAGGACCTCGAGGAACAGACCGTTATCGGGCGGGTTGTACGGCGCCGCACCGGGCGGAAGCTCTCGCTTAACGAAGTACGTCGGATCCCTCAGCTGGCGCATCACGGCGGGGATGATCTCGCGATACGCCGCCCAGAGAGATGGGTACGGTGCGGGCATGTCGGCTTTGAGCTCCTCGTGAAGTTCGGCCAACCGGTAGTAGGGAACCATCGGAAACATGTGATGCTCGATGTGATAGTTCATGTTCCAGTAGATGAAACGATTGACAGGCCCGAGAAGTATGGTCCTCGTGTTCAACCGATGATCGAGAACGTTCTCGCCCATCCCCGCGTGCTGCGTGAAGCTATAGATCCTCTCGAGAAAGCACCCATAGAACTGCGGTCCGCCAATGAGAAGAATCGGGATCCACGAGCGCAGTACCACCGCAGAGGCAACCGTAAGGACGTAGATGAGTAACCAGATTCGCGCCGTCCGATGGACCCGGGCGCGCTCGGACGACGGAACCACGAATGCTTCGTCGTGCGATAAGTGGCCAAAGGCGTGCCGAACAATCAGTCCAAACTGAACAGGCACGTCATAGAGGCCGAAAAGGTCACACACCAGTTTGACGAAGCGCGCGGGTCGCATCACCTCGATCTCCAAATCTCGCCCGACGATCGAGGTATCGGTGTGGTGGCGAGTGTGCTTCCAGCGCTCAACGGTGGAGTCTCGCATCCGGCAAAACGACACCACCTGCAAGACAACGTTTTGAACCTTTCGCGACCGAAACGCCGTGCCGTGACTCGACTCGTGCCGTCTCGATTCGCTGGCCGAACTGTAGAGCACCCCGTAGGTCACCCAAAAGGGAGCCGACCACCAGGTCGGCCAAAAGTAGACGCCGCCCGCCGCGGCGAGGAGTGCCAGACCCGCCCACACGGCCGTGTCGCGCAGCGCTCGAGAGTTCGAACGCTTCATGAGTTGCTGCATGCGCGCTCGCGGCACCGAACTGCGAAACCACGTGCCGTCGGCGAGGCCAGACGTGACGGCGAACTCGCTCGCCGGACTCGTGAGTTCGTACCACGTCAGACGACTTCGATAACTCATCGCCCTCCCCCGTTGGTCGACACTAACCAAAATATTTCACGGTGAGAATGCGTGTCGGATGGGGAACGCGACGTTTACGAATCTCCCGACACTGAGCAGCCGGACCGATGTCTGGCGTCGCTCAAGACAACGCCGCACTCTTCGCACAGCAGTCCCGCCCAGCAGGCCGCGTCACCGCCGGCATCGGCGGGCGACTCGACATCGCCCTTCTCGTTCGGCACCCGCGTCACGCATTCGGTCTACACCGTGTGGTGAACGAACAATCCCCGCTCGGTCCTCACGATCGAGGGCCGAGCGGGGATGGCGCTGACTAGTAGTACAGGTACTCGGGCATAAAGTTCTGCAGCGGATTGGCCACCAGGCCGTTCACGCCGTTCACGTCCTTGGCCTTCAAGGTCTTGATGACCTCGCCGGTCGCCGTCGCCTCGGGTTGGAAGAGGACGGGCAGTTGTGCCGCCGTGTACTCGGCGTAGGCCTTCAGGCTCGCCGTGCCGAACGTGGTGCCTTCGATCAGCGATGTCTCGGTCGCGTTGGTGTACGAGCCGACATTGAAACCACCACCGGGGGCGAACAACGTCTCACCCGAGGGGTAGTAGTCGGGCGCGTAACTCCAGCCGCCGCCCCACGAGCAGATCTCGTAGGTCGTTCCGGCTTCGCAGTCGGCGATCACGTCGTTGAAGCTCGCTTCGGTGTGGCTGACCTTGATGCCGATGGCCGCCCAGTCCGAGATCTCGGTGTTGAACGTGTCATCGAGCGCCGGCGTGCCGCTGGCCCAGATGATGCTGAGCGACAGAGTCGTTCCCTTCGCGATGCCTGCTCCGCACTCCGTCGCGCCGGTGCCCGGCGACTCACAGGTGTCGACGCCGTTGATCATCTGCCAGCCGTGACTGGTGAGGAGTTTCTTGGCCGAGGTCAGATTGAACAAGTACGGGTTGGGGACCGGCTCGATGGCTTTGGCGAGGCCGCTCACCGACTGGGGCGTGTTGGGGGGCAGCGGGCTGTCGATGGGCACGCCGTACCCCTTGTCCACCTTGTTGATGATGGCGCTCTGGTCCACCGCCTCTTGGAGCGCTTGACGGACGTAGAGCTGGCTGACGATCGCGAGCTTGGGGTCCTTCGTCGAGAAGTTGAAGGGCGCGTAGTTAAACGCCCATGAAAATCCCGTCGTCAAGTTGTAGTTGTTGGAGATCGCCGACCAGTTCGCGCCGACTTCGCCCGGAGCGGGCGCGTTCTGCGTTAACTCGGTGGGATCCACGTAGCCCAGCGTGATCGAACCAGTACGCAGCGCGTTCTGCTCGGCGTCACTGGAGGTGAACGCCTCCTCCTTCACGTACTTGATCCCCGCTTGGGCCTTCACCGGACCGGAGTAGGTGGCGTTGGGCACGAACGTCGCGTCGCCGAGGTCGTCCATCTTGATGAGCTTCCACGGTCCGTCTGCGCCACTGGTCCACAGGGCGTCGGCGAACTTGGTTTGCGTGGCCGCTTGTGCGTCGAGGTACTTTTCCACCGCCTTGCAGGCGGAGTCCGTTGCGGTTGCGCCATAGACGCCGCTCGCACAGGTCGAGGACGCACCCGGTGCGCTCACGTCCCAGCTGTTGGGCATCGGAGTCAGCTCGGCCAGGTAGTTGTACAGGATCCAGTTGGGGTTCACCGCCGAGGTGAAGTGGATCACCACGGTGTTGCCCGAGCCGCTCGCACTCGCCACTTGGTCGGGGATGCCGTAGCCCTTGTTGTAGCCGCAGTACGACGTCGGGTCGGCCTTGTACATGTTGAGGAAGAACATCACCGACTGGGCGTTCACGCTCTGGCCGTCGGCGAACTTCCAGCCCTTCATGTCAATGGTGATGGTCTTGTTGCCGTTCGAGAACACCGGCGCCTTGGCCGGCGAGAGGCTGTAGTCCACCGCACTGGACCCCGGCGTGCCGAACCAGTACAGCGGGCGGTACGTCATCTCCTGGAACTGACTCAGCGTCGCCACCGAGAAGTACTGACAGCCCAAATACGGGAAGATGTAGTTCGGCGCGGCGCCAGGCGCCTCGGCGAACGTGATCGTGTTCGAAGTGCTCGGCGAGGTCGTGGTCGTTGAGCCGTTGCCATTGGACGAACCGAGCGTCAGTCCGAGGGCTATAGCTGCCACCACCACCACAACGCTTAGTGCGATCCACCACTTTGAGTTTCGTCGCATGAGTATCACTCTCCATTTACGTACCGACTTCGCGATGTCTTCGCGGTGCCGTATCACTGAAGGTAAGAGCGACCCGCGACGAAGTGTCGTCGACACGACGGAATGTCATCTCAGTGCAACGTGAGTCCTCTCGTCGTCGCGCCACGCGAAATTTCGTTGCCAGCGCTGGCGTCTGGTGGCACGTTCGTGGGTTGAAGCGGTTACATTGCTCAACAGTGACGCCGTCGCGCGACGCGTTCTAAGACGTTCTTGAGATTGACGTCCACGTGAGAGGAATGACATGACGACTTCGTTGCCCGGTGGCACGTACGACCTCGCTGACGACCTCACACTCACGAGGATGGGATACGGCGCGATGCAACTCGCGGGACCGGGCGTCTTCGGACCTCCTCGTGATCGCGACGAGGCGATCGCCGTGCTGCGGGCCGTCGTCGAGCTCGGAATGACGCACATCGACACCTCGGACTACTACGGGCCGTTTGTCACCAACGAACTCATCCACGAGGCCCTGCATCCCTATCCCGAGACGCTGCGCATCGTGACCAAGGTGGGCGGACGCCGTGATGAACGTGGTGCCTGGTTATCGGCCATGTCGCCCGATGAACTGCGCACAGCGGTGCACGACAATCTGCGACACCTCGGCCTCGACGCCCTCGACGTCGTGAACCTTCGCCTCGGCGAGTCGCACGAATCATTGACCGAGACCTACGGCACCTTGGCGCAACTCCAGCGTGACGGGCTCATTCGGCATCTGGGCCTGAGCAACGCCACGCTCCCCCAGGTCACCGAGGCGCAGACGATCGCGCCGGTTGTCTGCGTGCAGAACTACTACAACGTGGCGCACCGAGGCGACGACGATCTCATCGACTCCCTTCGCGCCCAGCACATCGCCTACGTCCCCTTCTTCCCGCTGGGCGGATTCTCGCTGCTGCAGTCAGAGGAGCTCCAGCGCGTGGCCGATCGACGGGGTGCGACTCCCCTCTCGGTGGCCCTCTCGTGGCTGCTGCAACGCT
>DATHNV010000290.1:0-3576 GCA_035485615.1 Acidimicrobiales bacterium | reverse complement strand
CAGCACTATTCCTTGGGCGCCCCGATGAATCAATCCGCGAGCAACTTCGATCAATCTCTCGCGTGAGGTTGGACTGACGACCCCGAGACAAAGCTCGTCGTAAATGATTCTCTGTACTTCGGTGCGATCAACGGCCTCTGGTATGAGTGACGCAACGGCACTCGCCGCCAAACGATCGCGATAGAAATCGTCCTCCATCGTGTAGCGCGTCGCTAGAAGTCCGATGCGATCCAGGCCACATTCACGTACCGCCCGCGCAGTCACGTCTGCGATGTGCAGCACTTCGCACGTCACCGCGCCCGCAATCTGTTCGTAGACCTTGTGCATGGTGTTGGACGCAATCAGGATCAGTTCCGCCCCGGCGGCTTCGAGTGCCATCGCCTCGGCCGCGAGTAGTTCACCCGCGCCCTGCCAGTCGCCGGCGACTTGCATCTTCTCGATCGGGGCAAAGTCGACCGAGGAAATGACCACTCGCGCCGAGTGGAGACCGCCCAGTCGGTCTCTCGTACCTTCGTTGAGCAGCCGGTAGTACTGGAGGGTCGACTCCCAACTCATTCCACCCAGCACGCCGATTTTCTTCATACGTTGATTATTGCGGGAGGCGAGATCTAGACGATCTAGACACTGGTTCGACGAAGCGTCTCGGGCGTGAGTGCCGCAATGTTGGGATACCCGTCCACAGCCATCATCAAGTCCATCTCGGCGAGGAAGCACTTCACGACGTGCTCGATGCCCCGTTGCCCACCCACGGCCAGTCCGTAGGCGTAGGGTCGACCAATCCCTACCGCCGACGCGCCGAGAGCGAGGGCCGTCAGGACGTCCGGTCCGCTGCGTACCCCCGAGTCGAAGATCACTGGGACTTGCTCACCCACAGCAGCGACCACATCGGGCAGACAGTCGAGTGCGGCGAGACCTCCATTGGCTTGACGCCCTCCGTGGGTCGAGCAGTAGATCCCGTCGACACCGGCGTCCACGGCGCGGCGAGCATCGTCGGGATGGCAGACGCCCTTCAGTAGTAGCGGCAGGTGCGTCAGCGAGCGCAAGCGCGCCAGGTCGTCCCAGTTGAGACCGGGGTTGCCGAAGAGCGATGACCACACGCCCACCGCCGACATGAGGTCCTCTTCGGGGGACAACGCGAGCTTCGCTCGAAAGACCGGATCGGAGAAGTAGTTGGCGAGGCAGAGTCCTGTGAGTTGGGGAAAGCTGGCGATCGAGAGGTCGCGCGGTCGCCAGCCCAGCGTCAGCGTGTCCAGGGTCACGACGATCGCCGAGAACCCCGAGGCTTCGGCACGGCGAACGAAGCTCTCGGTGAGTTCGTCGTCATTGGGCGGATAAAGCTGGAACCAGCCCGGTGTCTCGCCCAACTCCTTGGCGACATCTTCCATGGGATCTTGGGTGAGCGTCGAGGCGATCATGGGCACGCCGCTTGCGGCGGCCGCCCGAGCCGTCAGCACGTCGCCGTGTCCGTCGGGATCGCAGATCCCGATCACTCCCACCGGCGCCAACAGCAGCGGCGTCGCCAACTGGGTTCCGAAGAGTTCGATTGACAGGTCGCGCGTGGTGGCGCCCGCCAAGATCCGCGGCATGAATCCCCAGCGATCAAAAGCGGCGACATTGGCGCGCTGGGTACGTTCGTTTCCCGCGCCCCCCGACACGTACGACCACATCTCTTTGGACATGACAGCTTCGGCGCGACGTTCGAGTTCGTCGTAAGCCATCGGCAGGTCGGGACGCTCGCCCGACAGTCCGTTGAGGTAGATCTCGTATTGCCAGTTGCCGTAGTTACCCATGGCCTCAAGTTACAGAGAGTCGGGTATGAGTCAGGTCTCCTTGGGTACCCGGTGCACCCACGAGCGAACTCCGCACTCGGGGCACGTGGCCAGCTTCTGCCCACCCCAACGGTGGGGAAGCAGCGCGGCCTTCAGAGGGAAGAGCGAGAAGGTCGTACCGCACTTGTCGCAGCGCCAGTCGGAGTGACTGGCCACGAGCGCTTGAATGCCGAGCACCACGACGAGAATGACAACGATCACGAGCCCGGCCATGTGTTTACCTTCTCACTCAGAGGTCGGACGACGACGCTATCGTTCGAGGTCGCCTCGACTCCATGCACGTGCGATTACTCAGCGTTCTGCGAGAAAACTCACTCGGGGTCGATTTCACTCCTTTGCCCGACGGCTCATTTCTCCTCGTCACAGCACTATTATGGTGTACGCCGTCTCAACTAGAATTGAGGAAATCTTGATTACTCGTAGCGGGACGTGTGCGTTCACCTCGTGAGAATTGGGGCACAAGGGAAGTGAGGGCACATGACGAGACTCCCTCTGCGAGGGTGGTGTAACCGAGGAGCGGCGCTGGCCGTCCTGGTCGGCGCGTCTCTTTCCATTCCTCTGTCGATCTCGTCTGCGGTGTCGCCGTCCACGTGGACTGTGGTGCCAGCCGTTACCCCGTCGGTGTCGTGGTCGTCGGTTAACTATCTGGGCGGTCAGTGGGTCGCCCTCAGTCAGGCTGGCCAGGTCGATACTTCTACGAACGCGTCAACGTGGACCGAGCAAAGCGCTCCGTCCGGATCGTGGCAGACGGTTGCCTACGGCGATGGTCACTACGTCGCTCTGTCGTCGGCGAATACCGTCCCCAACGAGATGATCTCGTCGAACGCCGCGCAATGGACGAGTGAGCCGGGACCCCCCGGCACGCCCAAGCAGGCCGGCCGCGCTGAAGAGAGCGGGCAGTGGACGAGCATTGCGTATGGCGATGGTCTGTTCGTCGCGGTGAGCTCGGTGGGCACCATTGTGACGTCGCCCAACGGGCTCTCGTGGACCGAACGCTTCTGGCGCCCGCTCGACGACTTCACGTCAATTACCTTTGGCGACGGCAAGTTCATCGCGGTCGACGCCCACCAGGGCAACGTCTTGATGTCGCTCAACGGTTTGCACTGGAGCGATATCTTCCAGCCGCTGACCGGCGGCGTTCCAGCACCGGCGGGCGGGTTGCATCTGGGTGCGGTCGCCTACGGCAATGGCAACTTCGTCGCCTTCGGCGACTCCACGTCGGGCGCGGGATACGTCGCGACGTCAGACTTCGGCTACGCCTGGACGCTGCATCAATACGCGCCAGCCGAGGAAGTTGACGCGGCCACCTTTGGCTGTAACTCCTTCGTCGCGGCGGGTAGTTCGATTCTCTCTTCGACCATCGGGGCGACGTGGTCCGCCGCGACGCCCGCGACGCCCGCGCCCTCCACGTGGACGTCGCTCGCCTACGGCGCGGGTCAGTACGTGGCGGTCGATGGCAGCGGCGACATCGCGGTCGCGAAGCCCTCGGTCAGTTGCGCCGACAGTGTTCCCTCTCCTCCTCAGCAAGTCTCGGGCAACGTGCGCAGCGGCGAAGTATCGACGTACATGCACCCCTCCGCGCACGCGGGCGGTGCTCCCGTCCAGGGGTATCGCGTGGCCGTCACCGATAGCGCCGGTACGACGTACTGTCGCGCGGCAGCGACCTACCAGCCCGACTGTGCCGTAAAGGGACTGACCAATCACGAGGTGTACTGGGTGACCGCCCAGGCGTACAACGCGTACGGGT
>DATHNV010000289.1:0-7726 GCA_035485615.1 Acidimicrobiales bacterium | reverse complement strand
CCTTCGCACCCGCCCTTGCCTCGCTGGCATCCTTGCTTCTCTTCAAAACGAGTGGTTCGGGCTCGCATTGCGAAATGGTGTTATCGGTGAGTCGCCCCAAAAGGTTGGCGCGAGTCGGCAGAACCGTTGAGGTCCATTCGGACCTTCTGTGTGGTGGGCGAGGGGGTCTGAGGTTCCATAGTTTCTGGGACAGCATCTAACACAGTTTCTGGGACACTCTCCTCCTGGAGGTGTCCATGGATCTGGCAAAGTACGCCGTTACCGCGGTGCTCGTCGAAGGGCGTTCGGTGCGCGCGGTGGCGGCGTCGACCGGACGATCAAAGAGTTGGGTACAGCGCCACGTCCAGCTCTATCGCGACGGTGGCGACACGGCGCTGGTGCCGAAGAGGCCGGGACCGGTGGTGGGACGCGGACCGCGACGCTCCTCACCCGAGCTCGAAGACGCCATCGTGACGCTGCGCAAGGAGCTGAGCGATCAGGGCTTCGACGCGGGTGCCGACACGATTCGCTACCACTTGAACAAGGAGTGGGAGGTCGTGCCCGCCGCCATGACGATCCATCGAGTACTGCGACGCAGGGGCTTCGTCGTCGCCCAGCCCCAGAAGCGCCCGCGCTCGAGTTGGGTCCGCTTCGAGTCGGACCTGCCCAACGAGACCTGGCAGAGCGACATGACGCACTGGCAGATTGAGGACGACGCCGGCGACGAGGTGGGCGTCGAGATCGTCAACTTCATCGACGACTACTCACGCGCGGTGCTGTGTTCAGAGGTGTTGCCGGTCGCCACGGCGGCCGAGGTGGTGCGCCTCTTCTATGGCTGCGTCGAGCGATTCGGACTGCCCGAGTCGGTGCTCAGCGACAATGGCGCGATCTACACGACGGCTTATCGCGGCTCTCATTCGGGCATGGAGATTGAGCTCGCCACCCTCGGCATCGCCTACAAACACGGCAAGCCCTACCATCCCCAAACCCAAGGCAAGGTGGAGCGTTATCACCTGACCTTGAAGAAGTGGCTGCGCAAGCAACCAGCCGCTTTGAGCATCGAGGAGCTCCAGGCCCAGATCGATCGCTTCGTCACCTACTACAACGAAGTGCGACCACACACCGCGAGGGGTGGTCCCCCGATGCACGCCTGGCGCGCTCTCGACAAAGCCTCACCCGTCATTGGCGGACACCCCGTCCTCGCCAAGACTCGCGTGCGTCGTGATCGCGTTGACAAGACGGGCTGCGTGTCGCTTCGCTATCGACGCAACATGCATCACATCAGCCTCGGTCGCCGCTTCGCGGGCACGCGGGTGCTCATCTTGCAGGCCGACCTCGACGTGAGGGTCATCTCGGAGAACGGCAACCTCATCCGACATTTCACCCTGGATCCGTCCAAGAACTACCAACCCCGGAAGGACGATTAGCCTCGGGGGTTCATCTGTCCCCGAAACTCTGTTAGATCACAATCGTGGGCGAGGGGGGACTTGAACCCCCACATCCTTTCGAATACAGGCACCTGAAGCCTGCGCGTCTGCCAATTTCGCCACTCGCCCGGAGACCTTGAAACATTAGTCGACTCACTGTGTAGTACTCTCCGCGCCCCGGTTGCGGCCGTAGCGACCGGTACAGTAAGTATTGGCATATGGTTCTAAAAAACGTGGAAAACCGCCTGGAGCGGATCTTTGAGCGAACGCTCTCACGGCCGTTCAAGACGACGCTGCAGCCCATCGAGATCGCGTCGCGAATTGTGCGCGAGGTCGATCTCACCCGACGCCTTTCGAGTCAGGGGCCGATCTCGCCCAACATCGTTCGCGTCTGGCTCGGGCCGGCCGACGCCCAACGTTTCGAAGGCTTTCAAAAGGCATTGGTCAATGAGTTAGAAGAAACCGTTCGTCAGCATGCGCTGTCTGAGGGGTACGTCTTCGTGGGTCCGGTCAAGGTGGAGATCTTCATCGACGACGACCTAAAGACGGGCGCGATCGAGGTGAAGACGGACTTCGTAGGCGGAGAAAGCCAGCCCCGACTCGTGGCGAGCGACGGCCGATCATTCCCCGTGGGGGAGTTGCCCCTGATCATCGGCCGTAGCCCGGATGTGGAAGTGGTAGTGAGCGACTCGAATGTCTCTCGTCAGCACGCCGAAGTCTGGCGGACGAGCGAAGGGGTGGCCATTCGAGATCTGCAGTCGACGAATGGCACATTCGTCAATGGGCACCGGATCTCGGCGGTGTCGCTTTCTCCGCGCGACGACGTCGCTATTGGACCTCTGCATTTTCGGATTGAGCTCGTTTGACGCCTCTCGCCGCGGCGACCAACTACGCGGCGGTGATTCGCCCGCTACAGATCTTGGTGATGGTCGTGGCCGTCCTCTTTTTCTTGCGAGTGATTCGAGTGGTGTCCGTTCAGTCGCGACCGGTGGATTTCGACAAACCCACCCGACGTCGACGCGGCAATCTTGCGCTGGAGTTCATTGAACCCGACGAGCGCAACGGGCAGCGCGTCGACATCGAGAGGAATCTCACCATTGGGCGAGCCAGCGACTGCGATCTCAGCTTGCAAGACACGTATCTCTCCTCGCGTCACGCGCGAGTCGACAACGACGACGGCGACCTGTCGATCGAAGACCTGGGCTCGACTAACGGCACGTACGTGAACCAGGAGTTGGTGAGGGGACGCGTGCATCTGGAACGCGGTGACGTCGTGCAGGTTGGCGGCGTTCTCTTTGAGGTTGTTCGTTGACGCGTTGGCGTCACGCCGCAGCCACCGACATGGGACTGGTTCGTGCGACGAACCAGGACGCGCTCTACGCTGACGACTCGTTGGCCATCATCGCCGACGGAATGGGAGGCCACGCGGCGGGCGAGGTCGCGGCCGCGATATCCATTGACCTGGTGCGAGAGCGTTTCCACGAGCACCAAAGCGTCGAGGCGTTAGTCGACTCGATCCAAGAGGCGAACACCGTGGTCGTGACCGACGCGCGTGAGAATCCCGAGCACTTCGGCATGGGCACGACGGTTATCGCCGTCGGGATCACCTACGACCTCAATGGCGTGGGCACACCTACCCTGGTGCACGTTGGTGACTCACGCGCCTACCAACTACGCGACGGCGCGTTGCGCCAGCTCACCGAAGACCACAGCGTCGCCGAAGAGTGGGTTCGTATGGGTCGCCTCACTCCTCAAGAGGCGGCAACCCACCCCCGTCGACACCAGCTCACTCGCGGCGTGGGCGTCGAAGACACAGTCGCCATCGACGTGATGTCGATCCAGGCCGCTCCCGGGGATCGCATTCTGCTCTGTAGCGATGGCCTGTCCAACGAGCTCGACTCCGACACGATCGCGCGACTCGCCAGCGCTCCCAACGGGCTGGAGTTCGCCGTCGAAAGTCTGGTCAGCGCGGCCAAGGTAGCGGGTGGTCACGACAACATCTCGGTCATCCTGCTCGAGTTCGACGAAGTCAACGTGCCCGCGTCGCCGATGCGACGCACCATGAGTTCCACGCCGCCCGAAGCGACGACCGCAAGCTCGGAGGGGACTCGGCGCCGGCGCCGCATCGTCACGTGGCGGTTGTTCGCCGCGCTCGTGTTGTTCATCGCGGTGGGAGTAGGAGCGGTCGGAGTGATCCACTGGTACGCGTACTCCACGTACTACGTAGGAATCTTCGGGTCCGGGCCCGACGCCTCCGTGGCGGTCTTCCACGGCCAGCCCGCGGGGGTGCTCTGGTACAAGCCCCAGGTGCTGGTGGAGTACGACAACTACCCGATTAAGTACCTGTCGGTCGCGGACCGGCGCGAGCTCTACGCCACCGTCAATCAGCCCACGGCCAAAGAGGCCAAGATCTTTGCCAAATGCATGATCGACCGTTCGATGTTGGCGACCACCACGACGACCACGACCACGACCACCACCCCGGGAGGGGCGACAACAACCACCTCGAGGTCGGGCGCGACGACCACGACGAGTGGCTTCGCCACCACGACGACCACGGCGCCGTCGGGCTGTTCGTAGTGCAGCCTCGCTTCACGCATTCGCAACACGCCGAAGGTGACTTTCGAACGTTCTTCGCAAAGGTGAGAGCGTAGGCTTGGCGCAGTATGGAGCCCGTTCACGACCAGCGCTTGTATTCAGGCCGCTATCAGGTCACCCACCTCATTGCGCGAGGCGGCATGGCGATGGTCTATCGGGCCGAGGACACGCTTCTTAGTCGCGCCGTTGCACTGAAGATTCTCTATCCCGAGCTCAGCCAGGATCCGCTGTTTGTCGAGCGATTCCGGCGCGAGGCTCAGGCCGCGGCGAACTTGTCGCACCCCAACATCGTTCCGGTCTTCGACTGGGGCGAAGACGAGGGGACGTACTTCATCGTCATGGAGCTCGTGAACGGTACGTCATTGGCGGAGATGCTGCGCGGCGGCGCGACCATCTCGGCATCGCGCACCGCCCAGATTGGTGCCCAAGTTGCGTCGGCTCTCGGGTATGCGCACCGCACCGGTGTTGTGCACCGCGACGTGAAGCCGGGCAACATCTTGATCACCCGCGACGGCCAGGTAAAGGTGACCGACTTCGGGATCGCCCAGGCGGTCTCCAGCGAGGATCATTTGGCGGAGGCCGGTTCGGTGATGGGTACGGCCACCTACTTCTCGCCCGAACAAGCCGAGGGTGCGGCGGTCGACGGGCGCAGCGACGTGTACTCACTGGGCGTCGTGCTCTTCGAGATGCTGGTGGGCAGGCCACCTTTCGTGGGCGACAGTCCCGTGGACGTCTCGGCCCAACACGTGCGCAGTGCGGTGCCACCGCTGGCGCAGTTTTCATCGACGGTGCCCCACGATCTCGAAGCCATCGTGATGGAGGCGTTGGCGAAGTCGCCCGAGAATCGTTATCAGTCGGCGGACGAGATGCGCGCGGACTTGATGAGGTTCAACGACGGCCAGCCAGTTCACGCCGCGATGCGCGACGGGGCGTTCTTCGGAGAAGATGCCACGCGCGCCGTGGCCGCGGTGACGGGTGAGCGCACCCGATCAGTGCCGATCATGTCGGGTCCACGTACCGATGTGCGCCGTCGACGCCAGCGCAACTACACCGGACTTATCGTGGCAATCATTGTTCTTCTCATTGCTGGAGGAGTGGCGGCGTTCCTCTTGCACAACAAGAACAACTCACTCTACGTACCGAGCGTCATCGGCCAGCAACTCACGACCGCGACGAAGACTCTCGACAACGAGGGGATCAACGTGGGCCTCGTCAAGACGAAGTCCTCGAGCAAGCCTGACGGAACAGTTCTTTCCATGCAGCCCAAAGCCGGTTCCAAGATCACCAAGGGCGACGCGGTCACGTTGGTCGTGAGCAAGGGCGTAAAGACGACCCCCGAGACGGTGCAAGATGTCGTGAACATGTCTCTCTCTAACGCCATCGCGACGTTGAACAAGGAGAAGTTGGTCTACAAGGTTGCCAGGGTTGCGGAGGCACCTCCTGATGTGAACGCGGTGCCCGGTGTCGTCTTGGTCCAGTCACCATCGGCCGGCCAGACGGTGCCCTCGGGTACGACCGTGACCTTGACCCTTCTTGCTGCGAACAGCAAGTATGACCTGGTCTCAGTAAGTGGCGAGACGACTCAGGCGGCCGGTGCGGCGCTGGCCAATCAGGGTCTTTCGGTCGCCACCACAACCACCAAGGTCTGCTCGAACTCCACCGACCAGGGCCTGGTGGTCGCGACCAACCCTGCGGCGGGTGCGCTGGTATCCCAGGGACAATCGATCACGCTGGAACTGTCCTCGGGTCCCTGCAACGTCTACATGCCCAACGTGCTGAATGACACCGAGTTCCGAGCAAGCCTGGTGCTCCAGGGGCAGGGATTGATGGCCAATTACAACCTCGATCCCGTCGCGGTCTGCGCACCCGGCGCCCCGCCGACTGTCGCCAGCCAAGCAATCAATCCGGGTTCGCCGGTGAAGTATGGCTCGACCGTCAATCTGACGGTATGCCAGTTGTCCGCCACGACCACCACGACGACGACCACCACGACGACGACCACCGTGCCCTAGGCGTCGCTTGTAGCATTTTCCCCTATGGCCAAAACTCCCGCCAAGCCGGTTCCGCCAAAAAAGACGGTCGGTCGTTACGTCGACCCGGTGACGCGTGGCCGTATTACCGTGCGTCGACCCACCAGCGCCAAGAAGAGCCCGAAGTGGTATGGCTGGACGATCATCGGTCTCATGCTGCTCGGGATTCTGATCATCATCTTGAACTATCTCGACGCGCTACCTGGCGCAACCTCGGCGTGGTACCTGGCCGGGGGACTGGCGGCGATCTTCATCGCGTTCTACCTCGCGACCGGCTACAAATAGAGCGCGACTAGCCGAGTCGCTCGATGATCATGGCGTTGGCGAGTCCGCCGCCCTCGCACATCGTGAGCAAGCCGTATCGGCCGTCGGTTCGCTCGAGTTCATTGAGCAGGGTCGCGCAAAGCTTGGTTCCCGAGGCCCCGAGCGGATGACCAAGGGCGATGGCCCCACCGTTCACGTTGACGTTCTCAAGGTCGGACTTCAGTTCGCGTTGCCAGGCGAGTACGACCGACGCGAAGGCCTCGTTGATCTCGACCAGATCAATGTCCTCGAGCGTGAGGCCCGCTCGTTCCAGGATCTTTCGGGTCGCGGGGATCGGTCCCGTCAGCATCGTGACCGGGTCCACTCCGGCGAGGGCAAAGGAATGGAACCGCGCGCGAGGGCGATACCCGAGTTCTGTTGCTCGCTCTTCGCTCATGATCAGCACCGCCGAGGCGCCGTCGGTGATCTGCGAGGAGTTACCTGCGGTTACTTTGCCGCCCTCCTTGAAGGCGGGCTTGAGTTTGGCGAGCGCCTCGACGCTCGAGTCGGCCCGGATGCCCTCATCACTCATCACTAACTCGTCGGTGTTCTTGCCGTCCTCGTCCCGCACGGCAACGGGAATGATCTCGTGGGCGAAGCGCCCCTCCGCGGTGGCGCGCGCAGCGCGACGGTGGCTTTCAACGGCAAATTCGTCAAGTTCTTCGCGCGAAATGCCCCACTGGTCGGCGATCATCTCGGCGCCGATCCCCTGATTGACCAGTCCACCGACGGGTTCGTAGCGTGCCGCGACCCGAGGTCCGAAGGGCCAGCCAGCGTTCGCGCCGACCGACGAGCCCATGGCGACGCGCGACATGGCTTCGACCCCGGAGGCGACGACGACGTCGTAGACCCCGGCCATCACGCCCTGGGCGGCGAAGTGCAACGCCTGCTGGGACGAACCACACTGGCGATCGATGGTGGTGGCTGGTACCGACTCGGGCCACCCGGCCGCGAGAACGGCGCTGCGTCCCACGTTGAAGGTCTGCTCGCCGACCTGGGACACGCAGCCGGTGATCACGTCATCAACGAGGGCCGGGTCGAGATCGTTGCGCTCGGCGAGCGCGCGAAGCGCTTCGGACGCGAGATCGACCGCGTGCCAGTTCTTGAGTTTCCCGTTGCGCTTACCTCCGGCGGTGCGCAGCGCATCGACAATGACGGCTTGTGGCATCATGCTCCTTCCGCGTGGGCGAACCCACTTTGCGAATCCTAGAGGCGAGAATTCGCCTTGTCGCGAGAGCGGACCTGCCGCTGGGGTACCTGTCGGAGCTGAGCGAAGCCTCGTGGCTGGTGGGGCTAGTAAGAATCGAACTTACGACCTCGTCATTATCAGTGACGCGCTCTAACCGACTGAGCTATAGCCCCAAGGGATACCACTCTACATGAGTGCTC
>DATHNV010000288.1:0-2355 GCA_035485615.1 Acidimicrobiales bacterium | reverse complement strand
CCTGCGCGGGCTGAAGGAGCGCTACGAGGTGCACCACGGCGTGCGCATCCAAGACGCCGCCCTCGTGGCGGCGGCGACGCTGTCCTCGCGCTACGTGGCGAACCGCTTCCTGCCCGACAAGGCGATCGACCTCATGGACGAAGCGGCGTCGAAGTTGCGCATCGAGATCGACTCGATGCCCACCGAACTCGACGTGGTGATCCGGCGCCTGCGTCAACTCGACATCGAGCGCATGGCGCTCGAGAACGAAACTGATGCCGCCTCTCTCGAGCGCAAGGAGGCTCTCGAAGCCGAGTACGCCGAACTAAAGGAAGAGTCTGACGAACTGGCCGCGCGCTGGCAGGCCGAGAAGCAGGCCATCTCGAAGATCCAAGTCGCCAAGCAGGAGTACGAGGATCGCCGCGCCGAGGCTGAGCGGCTCGAACGCCAGGGCGACCTCGCTGGCGCGGCCGCCCTGCGCTACGGCACCCTGCCCGAGCTTGAGCGCACGATCGACACGGCCACGCGTGAACTCAACGAGCTCCAAGCGAACGGCGCGTTCCTCAAGGAAGAAGTTGACGCCGAAGACATTGCGGAGGTGATCTCTCGCTGGACGGGCATTCCCGTGTCCAAACTGCTCGAGGGCGAGGTCGACAAGTTGCTGCGCATGGAAGACCTGCTGCACTCGCGCGTCGTGGGCCAAGACGAAGCGGTCACCGCGGTGTCCAACGCCATTCGTCGATCACGCTCGGGTCTCTCGGACCCGAATCGTCCCATTGGATCGTTCCTCTTTCTCGGTCCCACTGGTGTGGGCAAGACCGAGCTCGCCCGTGCCCTGGCGGAGTTCCTCTTCGACGACGAGCACGCGATGGTGCGTCTCGACATGAGTGAGTACATGGAAAAGTTCGCTGTGTCGCGCCTGATCGGAGCCCCTCCGGGCTACGTGGGCTACGAAGAGGGTGGACAGCTCACCGAGGCGATTCGTCGGCGTCCCTACGCCGTGGTGCTGCTTGACGAGATCGAAAAGGCTCACCCCGACGTCTACAACTTGCTCCTGCAGGTTCTCGACGACGGGCGCCTCACCGACGGTCAGGGTCGCACCGTGGACTTCACCAACGTGGTGTTCATCATGACCAGCAACCTGCCCGGCGATCCGCTCGAGTTCTTTCGACCCGAGTTCATCAACCGCATCGATGAGATCATTCGATTTCGCTCGCTCAGCGAAGACGACCTCGCGATCATCGTCCAGATCCAACTGGGCCGACTGCGCCAGCGCTTGGCCCAGCGCCGGCTCAGCCTCGACCTCACCAGCGCCGCGGCGCACACTCTGGCCGCCGAGGGCTTCGACCCGGCCTATGGCGCACGTCCCTTGAAGCGCGTCATCCAGCGTCGCCTCGAAGACCCCCTCGCCCTGGCCGTCCTTCGGGGCGACTACAAGGAGGGCGACACCATCAAGGTCGACGCGAGCGACGGAGTGCTCACCTTCCACTAACGAAGAGCACATTCGGTTCCGGTAGGCTTTGCGTGTACCGAGGCCGTCTCTGAGGGAGTCAAGTGCCCGCAACCGTCGTGGTTGGAACCCAGTGGGGTGACGAAGGCAAGGGAAAACTCACCGACCTCTTGGCACGCGACATGGACTTTGTCGTTCGCTATCAGGGTGGACACAACGCCGGGCACCGCATCGTGGTGGACGGGCAGGTCTTCGCCCTCCAACTTGTGCCCTCGGGCATCCTCTACGAGGGCGTGACCCCGGTCATCGGCAATGGCGTGGTCGTTGACCCGGCGGTGCTGTTGGCCGAACTCGACACGCTGAGCGAACGCGGGGTGGATGTGTCGCGACTCGTGGTCTCGGGCAACGCGCATTTGATCATGCCCTATCACCAAGAGTTGGATCGTCTCACCGAGCGATTCCTCGGACGCAACGCACTCGGTACGACCAAGCGGGGCATCGGTCCCGCCTACGCGGACAAGTCCGCGCGGGTGGGACTGCGCGTCCAGGATCTCTTGGACCCCAAGATCTTCCGCGAGAAGCTCGACGTGGTGTTGCACGAGAAAAACCTGATCCTGACCAAGATCTATAACCGTCCGGCGATCAGCGCCAAGGACATCGCCGAGCGGTACCTCGACGAGCTCGCTCCGCGCGTCGCCCCCATGATCGCCGACACCGTTGGCCTGGTGCACGACGCACTCGACGCGGACAAGCGCATCCTGCTCGAAGGGGCCCAGGCGACGTTCTTGGATCTCGATCACGGCACCTATCCCTTCGTGACTTCGTCCAACCCCGTTGCCGGTGGAGCGTGCGTCGGCTCGGGACTCGGTCCGCGCGACATCACCTCGGTGGTGGGAATCGCCAAGGCCTACGTGACGCGCGTCGGC
>DATHNV010000287.1:0-5533 GCA_035485615.1 Acidimicrobiales bacterium | reverse complement strand
AGGCGAGCGAGGATGTGGTCGCCGAACCGACGACGCGCGTGCTTCATCCCGGCGAAGGCGGCTACAACGAGGCCCTGGCCGAGTGGGATCATCAGCAGAATCCCGATCGGGAACCGGCCGTCTCCACGGCCAGTGGTCGCGAAGAAGCCATGATCGTGGTGCACCACGTGGCCGAGTCGCCCGATCACGACGTCGCCGGTGCGCTCAAGGATGTCCACGACTCCGAAGCGAGTGGCGAAGCGTTGCGCCACGTCTTGGTCGGCGGGACTCACTCGGTCGAAGCGTTCTCCGAAGAAGTGGCCGAGGCCGAAGGCGGAGAGCCGCTCCCCGCGCACAAGATGACCAAGATCATTGGTGAGGTGTTGGCGGAGCTCGACAAGTAGCCGCGTCGCACACGGGGACGCGGTGGGCGTCTATTATCTAGTACTTCCATTGGAATTGAGTGATTCTCGCGGGCTGCCCCGACCGCCGTAGAACCAAGCTCCTGTAGACCCCGCGACGAGAGAGAACATGTCCACGGCACTTGTCACTTCACCGTCGACATCGCGTTCTCGCTGGCACCGGCTTCGCTCTCGGGCGGTGGGCGGCCTGTTCGTCGGCGGTGGTGGGGCGCTCATCGTCGCCTACCTCTCACTGATTGTCCTTATTCCCATCGCCGCGCTGGTGTGTCACGGGCTCAACCTGGCCGTGTCGACCAATGGCGCCGGTGTGGAGTTCTGGCGCTGGCACGTGTCGGTGGGCTGGCATGCATTCTGGGTCGCGATCACCGCGCCCGGAGCCGAAGAGGCGACGTTCTTGTCGCTGTGGCTCTCGCTGGCGGTGGCCTCAATCAACTCCGTGATGGGGCTCGCGATCGCCTGGGTGCTCGTGCGCGACAAGTTTGTCGGCAAGGGTCTGGTGGAGTCCGCCATCGACCTACCCTTCGCTCTACCCACCATCGTGGCGGGCGTCGTGCTCCTCGCCATCTACGGCGTCGACAGTCCGATCCACGTCGACTTATTCGAAACGTGGATGGGACTGATGGTGGCCCTGCTCTTTGTCACCCTGCCCTTTTCGGTGCGCGCCGTTCAGCCGGTGCTCGCCTCACTGGACCTCGAAAGCGAGTCCGCCGCGCGCACACTCGGCGCGGGAAACGTACGCATCTTCTTTCGCGTGGTGCTGCCCTCGATCTGGCCGGCCGTGCTCGGGGGATTCGGCTTGGCCTTCGCCCGGGCAATCGGTGAGTTTGGCTCGATCTCGCTCATCGCCGGTGGTCTCGGGCGCACCACGACCGCGTCGTACTACGTCTTTAATCTCACCCAGGGCTTCTTGTGGACCGACGCCGCGGCCGTGTCGACCTCTCTGCTCGTGCTGAGCCTGGTCGTGTTGGTCACCACCAGCGTGTTCGCTCATCACTTCGCCAAGCGGATGAACTAGTGGCGACTCGTCGCTGGCCTCTGCGCGCGGTCGTCCTCGCGTACCTCAGCATCCTGCTCGGACTGCCGCTGGTGTTCATGGTCTACAAGGCGTTCCAGCACGGCTTCGGCGCGTTCTGGGATCAGCTGACCCAGCCGGGCGCCATGGATGCGCTAAAACTATCGGTCGAGATCGCGGCCATCGCCGTGCCGATCAACACGCTCGTGGGCGTGGGCGCGGCGATGTTGATTGCCCGCCACAAGTTCTGGGGCAAGCGAGCCTTCGACACGATCTTTGATGTCCCCGTGGCGGTGTCGCCCGTGATCTTGGGTATCGCGCTTATCCTCGCGTACTCGCGCATCGGCTGGTTCGGCGGCCCGTTGCTGCGCGCGGGCATCATGGTGCTGTTTTCACCCCTCGGTCTGGTGCTCGCCACGATGGCGGTCTCGTTGCCCTACGTGCTGCGCTCGATCGTGCCGGTGTTACTCGAGGTCGGCACGGAGCAAGAAGATGCCGCGCGTACCTTGGGCGCGGGTCGTTTCCGGGCGTTCTTCTCGGTTACGTTGCCTTCGATTCGTTGGGCCGTCGCCTACGGCGTCACGCTCACGATCGCGAGAACCCTGGGAGAGTTCGGCGCAGTGCTGGTGGTCTCGGGGAACATCTCGGGACGCACGCAGACGTTTCCGATCTTCATCTACGACGACTGGGACCAGCGCTTCGATACCTTGGGCGCCTACGCGGGGGCTCTGTTGCTCGCGCTGATCTCGATGGCTGTCTTGCTCATTCTTGCCCTGCTACGAAAAAGAGAGAGGAGACTGCGTGTCGATCTCGCTTAACGGTCTCACCAAGCGCTACGGCTCAACCACCGCGGTGGCGGACGTAAGCGCCGAGATTCCCCACGGCTCACTCACCGCGATCCTGGGACCCTCGGGCTCGGGCAAGTCGACGTTGCTCAAGCTCATCAGTGGCCTGGAGGAACCCGACGCCGGTCGCGTCGTGATCGACGGCGACGACGTGACCGACGTCGATCCGCGTCATCGCGACATCGGGTTCTGCTTTCAGAACTACGCGCCGTTTCGCCACATGAACGTGGCCAAGAACGTCGGCTTTGGACTCAAGGTTCGCAAGCGCTCCGCCGCGGAGATCAACGCCCGCGTCACCGAACTGCTGGCGCTGGTGAAGCTCGAAGACAAGGCCGAACGTTATCCCTCTCAGCTCTCGGGCGGTGAGCGCCAGCGCATGGCCCTCGCACGCGCGCTCGCCATCGAGCCGCGCGTTCTCTTGCTCGACGAGCCCTTTGGTGCCCTCGACGCCGTCGTGCGTCAAGAATTACGTCAATGGGTCAAGGTCCTGCACGAACAGATCCACGTCACGACCGTGCTGGTAACTCACGACCAGCAAGAGGCCATGGAGGTCGCCGATCAGCTCATCGTGATGCGCGCGGGTCACGTGATCCAGTCCGGCAACCCGCTCGCCCTCTACGAGAGCCCCTCGACCGACTTCGTGCACGAGTTCCTAGGTCCCTCCACCGTGTTCGAGGGTGTCGTCACGCGACCACACGACCTGGAGCTGGTCTCGGTCTACGACGGCACGATGAAAGGGCGCATCACCTCCATCGTCTCGCTCGGCTTCGAGGCCCAAGTAACTGTCGAGCTGGACGACCGCTCGACCACCTGGGTACAGCTCAGCCGCAACGAACTCTCCCAGATGGGACTGCGCGTCGCGCTACTAGTCGGCGTTCGCCGGCGCGCCGACGTCGACAACTAGATTGCCCCGTGCCTCGGCGCGAGTCGTGCCGCGCAGCCACGACGTGATCGCCGCGCACGCGCACAGGATCGCCGCGAAGTCGAGCGCGGGATGCAGACCCGACACGAAGGCCTTCTCGATGATCTGCGGGAAGAACTTGCGGCCCAGAATGGCGGTTCGCGACGCGTGGGGCAATGAGGCGATGACGTGGGCGCCGAGCAAGTGCGCCATCGGGTTGTAGCCGAGGAACGACGCAAAGAGCGTGGAGACCGGCGGCAACGACGCGACGTGGTGGGCGACCGCGCTCGACACGCCTTCGTGGGTGAGTCCCACGTAGAGCGCATGGGGCAGCGTACGCGAGAGCCCGATGATCATCAGTGTGAAGAAGATGCCGATCGAGAGCACCTGTCCCGAGTTCTGGAAGGTCGAGTTCATGCCCGATCCCACTCCGCGATGCTCGGCCGGCAGGGCGTTCATGATGCTGGCGCGATTGGGCGCAGCGAACATGCCCATCGAGACGCCGTTCAGGAACAGGAGCAGACCGAAGACCGGATAGGAAAAGTCAGCGGGAAGGAACTGCAACAAGAAGAACGAGACGGTCGCTCCCGCCATGCCCCCCACCGTGAAGGGGCGGGCCCCGTACTTATCGGAGAGCCACCCGCAGAGCGGTCCCGAGACGAGGAACCCACCCGTGAGGGGGAGCAGGGCAATGCCCGCCCACAGAGGGGTGTTGGAGAAGTTGTAGCCGTGCAACGGTAGCCAGATGCCCTGGAGCCAGATGACCATCGTGAACATCAGGCCGCCGCGTCCGATCGCCGAGAACAGGGTCGAGATGCTGCCGGTCGTGAAGGCGCGGATGCGAAACAGACTGAGTCGAAACATCGGATCAGGCGAACGCATCTCGATACGGGCAAAGAAGAACAGCGTGATGATGCCGACCACCAAACAACTGAGCACGAAGGGACTGGTCCAGCCCATGACGTGTCCGCCGTAGGGCTGGATGCCGTAGGTGATGCCGACCATCAGGGCGACGAGACCGAGGGCGAAGGTGAGATTGCCGCTCCAGTCGACGTGGGTGTCGCGCTTGATCGGCACTTCCTTCAGTTTCATGTACGACCAGATCGTGCCAAAGACGCCGATCGGCACCGAGATGATGAACACCAGGCGCCACTCGATCGGTCCGAGCAGACCGCCCAAGATGAGTCCGATGAACGATCCGGCGATGGCGGCGATTTGGTTGATGCCCACCGCCATGCCGCGCTCGTGCGGGGGAAACGCGTCGGTCAAAATAGCGGTTGAGTTCGCGATCAAGAACGCTGCGCCCACGCCTTGGAAGAGGCGCATGATCACGAGCCACAGTCCGGCCGCGGTGCCGGTCATCCACGTGATCGACAGCATCAGTGAGAAGAACGTGTAGATGACAAAGCCCATGTTGTACATCCGCACGCGCCCGAGCATGTCGCCCAAGCGTCCGAGGCTCACCACCAACACCGCAGTCACGATCATGAAGCCGAGGATCATCCACAGCAGATAGAACGTGTTGCCCGGCTCCAGGGGATTCATGTGGATCCCCTTGAAGATGTCGGGCAGCGCGATGAGCACGATCGACGTGTCGATCATGGCCATCAACATGCCCAGCGTGGTGTTCGAGAGCACCACCCACTTGTAGCGATCGGGCTTGGCGCTGGACGCGCTCAGCGTCGGTCTCGTCGCGACGCTCACGAGGCGAGGTCGCTTAGCAGCCCCTCAGGAACGGAATCGAGACTCGTCAAAATTGCCTGGGCGAGCGCGCGCGCACTGTCGGCGTCCATCTCCAGAGCGGCCCGGGCGGAGGGGCCACCCGCGGGGTTGAGAAAGTCGATCATCAGCGCGTGTCCGGCGCCGTAGTGGACGGGGTGGTCGACGTAGACCATGGCGCGGGTCATCGACGTCCACCCATCAGTTGTCTTGGCGCTGGCGCGAACGTCGATCAGTTCAGTTTGGTAAGTGCACACGATGACTCCTTAGGCGAGCGTGCGTTCGAGAAAGGTAAAGATGTCCTTCCAGCCCTCGATGGCGGCCTCGGGCCGAAAACTCACCCGATCGACCATGAAGAATGCGTGCCCCGCGTCCTCAAACGTGCGTAATGTGAACTCCTTGCCCGCGGCGGTCAGCGCGTCGGCGAGCAGCTGGTTCTGCTCGGGTGTTGGATTCTTGTCCTCGGCGCCGAACAGGCCCAGCAGGGGAGCCTGGAGTTGGTCGACCTCACCGATCAAGGACGTCATCTTGAGCCCGTACTCGCTGGGCGGATCCACCGCGACGAACGCCCCGTAGCAGTCGATGACCGCGTTCACCGGTAGACGCAGCCCCACGAGGAACGACTGGCGCCCGCCCGAGCAGTAGCCGATCACCC
>DATHNV010000286.1:0-4004 GCA_035485615.1 Acidimicrobiales bacterium | reverse complement strand
AACGATCGAGACGGATCCCTCGAGTCGGGTCGAAGAGCGCCTGCGAGAGCTGCACGTCGAACTCTCCTCACTGCTGGCCGAAACCAAGCCGTCGGCGGTCGTGGTGGAGCGCCTCTTCTATCAGCGCAACGCGAAGACGGCGATTCCCGTGGCCCAGGCGAGCGGGGTGGCCATCGCGTTGGCCGGAATCGACGGGGTCACGGTGCGCCAGTTCACGTCCCAGGAGGTGAAGTTGGCCGTGACCGGGTACGGTGCCGCGAGCAAGAGCCAAGTCCAAGGAATGGTGGCGCGACTGTGCGGACTCAACGACGTGCCCCGTCCCGCGGACGCGGCCGACGCACTCGCGCTCGCCATTGCGTACTTCATGATCGTGCGCACCGAGCGCCGCCTCGAAAACGGGGTGCGCGCGTGATCGGGTGGCTCAGCGGGCGGGTGCTGCACCAATTGAGAAACGGTGCGCTCCTGGTCGATGTGGGGGGTGTGGGCTATGAGGTGCACCTCGCCTCCAGCGACCCGGCGCCCTTCGACGAGCTACTCGAACTCTTCATCTACACGGTCGTGCGTGAAGACGCGATCCAGCTCTTTGGTTTTTACAGCGCCGAGGAGCGCGAGTTCTTCGAGCTACTAATCGCCACACCCGGGGTGGGGCCATCCACCGCCCTCGGTGCCCTGCGCACGATGAGTGTGGCCGAGTTGGCGTACGCGATCGACAGCGAGGACGTGAAGAAAGTCGCCACAATCTCGGGCATCGGGCCAAAGACCGCCAGTCGCATCGTGTTGGAGCTCAAGGGCAAGGTCGTGAGTGAGAGCGACTTTCGAGAGGCCGACGTGGGTGAACACGCCGACGCGGCCATCGAAGAAGCGCTTCGCGCTTTGGGGTACACCAGTCACGAGGTGCGCGACGCCCTGCGCGACGTGACGCTGCCCGAGGATGAGTCCGAGGCCCTGCGCACCGCTCTGCAGCTCGTGAGGCGTCCGTGAAGCGAGAACTCGACCTCGAACAGCTGGGTGAGCACGTCGTGACTGCGGGGGCAGACGATCAAGAGAGGCGCAGCGAAGCCTCCTTGCGACCGCTGACGTTGGAGGATTTCGTCGGCCAGCGCGACCTCGTCGGGCATCTCAGCGTCGTTCTCGGCTCGGCTCGCGCTCGGCACCAAAATGCCGATCACCTTTTGTTTGCCGGGCCACCCGGACTCGGCAAGACCTCCCTCGCGACGATCGTGGCCAACGAGATGGGTGTCGGGCTACGCGTGACCTCGGGACCGGTGCTGTCGCGCCCCGGCGACCTCGCCGCGCTCCTGACGGACCTGCACGATGGCGATGTGCTCTTCATTGACGAGCTGCACCGACTACCGCGGGCGGTCGAAGAGGTGCTCTATCCCGCGATGGAGGACCTGCGACTCGACGTCATGATCGGCCGAGGACCCTCCGCACGCTCGATTCGCCTGGATCTGCCGAACTTCACCTTGATCGGGGCGACGACGCGTACCGGTCTGGTGGCCGCGCCCTTGCGCGATCGCTTTGGGTTCATCGGTCAGCTTGACCTCTACGACGTCGAAGAACTCGCCGAGATCGCGGCACGTTCGGCCAAGCTCCTCGACATTGCTCTGAGCGCCGATGCCGCAGCCCTCATTGCCTCGCGTAGCCGGGGCACCCCGCGGATCGCGAACCGCCTGTTGCGTCGGGTGCGCGACTTTGCGTCGGTCAAAGGTCATGACGAGGTGACCGAACAGGTCGCGCGCGACGCCCTGGCGCTCTTTGGCGTGGACGAGCGCGGCCTGGACAAGCTGGACCGGCGGATCCTGACGTTGCTGTGTGATCAGTTCTCGGCCCAGCCGGTGGGCCTCACCACTCTGGCCCACGCCTGTGGTGAAGAGCCCTTTACCGTTGAGGACGCCTACGAGCCGTACTTGCTGCGCGCCGGTTTGATGGTGCGCACGCCTCGTGGTCGCGTGGCGACGGCCCGCGCGTACGAGCACCTGGGCATTCAGCCGCCGCAAGGTGGCTTGTTCTAACGGCTTTATGCCCAGAGAGTAGAGTTTCTCTGTCCGATAACGAAGGAACTCTCGATGACGTCCGCCTTTTCCCACGCCCTGCTGCTGGCTGCCACTACGAAGAAATCGTCATCGGGTGACTTTTACCTCATCATCGTCTATGTCGTACTGATCGGTGGCTTTTACTACTTCTACATGCGCCCGCGCAGCCGCCGGATGAAGCAACAGCGCACCGAGCAGCGCAAGGTCGACGTGGGCGATCGCGCCCAGACCATTGGCGGATTTGTGGGCACGGTCGTGCGCAATGAGTCCAATCTCGTGACGTTGCGCACCGATGGGGGCGTCGAGTTGGATTTTGTCCCGCAGGCCATTGCCCGTCGCTACGACCCGCCCGCGGCCATTCCCGAATCGACCGACGACGACCACGATCATCCGACGGAAGGTAACGCCTCGTAATGCCGCCGCAGGTTGGCTCGCGACGTTCACTCGTTGCCAGCCTTATCATCACCATCGTTATCGCCTTCGGTGCGTTGGGCGCGACTCTCTCAGCGGGATGGGGACCCAAGTTGGGTCTCGACCTCGCGGGAGGACTCAGTGTCGTCTACAAGCCCACGACCAAGGCGACTCTGGCAGACATGCAAGAGGTCGTCACCATCTTGAACAACCGGGTCAATGGCCTGGGTGTGTCGGGGGCCACCGTCAACTTGCAGGGCAAGGACGTCAACGTGAGCGTCCCGGGGGTCACCGACGCCCGCCAGGTGTTGGCGATCGTCGGCCAGACCGCTCAGTTGTTGTTTCGCCCAGTGCTCTGCGAGGCGGAAGTTGGGGCCAAAAAGTCACTGAAATATGTCGCGCCGGGCAAGTTGCCGACGTGTGGGGCGCAGTACCAAACAACCGCGGCGAATCTCGCGGTGAACACCTCCACCCAAGAGCCGACGAACAGCATCCCACCGGACCCTGCCTTCACCAACATCAAGTCAACTGAACCCAAGCAAGACTTTAAGAAGGACGAAGTGCTCTTGCCGGTGCTCGGCGACAAGGGCCTGCGCTACGTCCTCGGTCCTTCGCAGTTGACCGGGCGCGCGGTGAAGAAGGCGGTTGCTCAGCAGGACCAAGCTGGCGCGTGGGTGGTCAACTACACCCTGACGGGCAAAGGTAGCCCCGCCTGGGACAAGGTCGCTCAAGAGAACTTTCACGCGATGGTCGCCATCGAACTCGACGGCGTCGTGCAGTCCGCGCCTCTTATCCTGCCTGGCCAGGCGAGCTTCACCAGTTTCGACGGCTCGGGCGAGATTTCGGGATCGTTCACTGAAGGCTCGGCCAAGACGCTCGCGCTCGCGATGAACTTCGGTGCCCTACCCGTGCGGCTGCAAGTTCTGACCGATCAAACTGTGTCGCCGACCCTCGGCCACTCGGCCCTCGTGGCGGGCCTCGGCGCGGGCCTCGCGGGGCTCGCCCTGGTGTTGCTCTACACGATCCTCTACTACCGCGCACTGGGTCTGGTGATTGTGCTCGGCCTCTCCGTGACGGCCGCCCTCCTGTGGGCCATCATCTCGGCGCTCGGCCATACCGAGTTTGCGCCCAGTTTCGACCTCGCGGGGGTGACCGGACTCATTGTGAGTATCGGTATCACGGTTGACAGCTACATCGTGTATTTCGAACGATTAAAAGACGAGGCGCGTGCGGGGCGCTCCATTCGATCTTCGGTTGATCGAGGTTTCCGTTCGGCCTGGCGCACCGTTCTGGCCGCCGACACGGTGAGTCTCTTGGCCGCCGTGCTGCTCTACATCATCGCGGTGGGCGACGTGAAGGGATTTGCCTTCTTCCTGGGTCTGTCGACCCTGATGGACGTCTTCATCACGTGGTACTTCACGCGACCACTGGTGATCCTGCTGGGTCGACGCAGCTCGGCAGGCAGTTCCGCGTTGTCCATGGCGGCGGGACTCCAGGCCGGCATCTCACAGGTCGGAGCAGCCGGTGAGTGACAACGAGACCTTCGCACCAGCAGTA
>DATHNV010000285.1:0-4993 GCA_035485615.1 Acidimicrobiales bacterium | reverse complement strand
ACGACAGGTGCCCGACGCTCTCATTGCCGCCGAGGCCCAGATCACCAGCGCCGTCACCGACATCGTGCGACGCATGGAGCAAGGTGGACGACTCATCTACGTCGGCGCGGGCACCGCGGGCCGGCTGGGCATGCTGGATGCCGCCGAAGCAGGACCGACGTTCAACGTCACCGACGGTCAAGTCGTCGGCATCCTCGCGGGCGGCAGCACCGCCTTTGGCGTGCCGATTGAAAACGCCGAGGACGACTACGAGGGCGGCCGCGACGCCGTGCGAGCGCTGTCGATCTCGGACGTCGACAGCGTGGTGGGTATCTCAGCGAGCGGGCGCACCCCGTACGTGCTGGGCGCCATCGACGAGGCGCGCGCCGCGGGATCCTTGACCGTGGGCCTCGCTTGCAACGTCGGTACCCCGCTCGCTCTCAACGTGGATCGTCCCATCGAGGTCGCCGTGGGGCCCGAACTCATCGCGGGCTCGACGCGCATGAACTCGGGCACCGTGCAAAAGATCGTGCTGAACGTCATCTCGACGGCCACCATGGTTCGTCTCGGTAAGACATACGGGAACTTGATGGTCGACGTGCGTCCCACCAACGAGAAGCTGCGCGACCGATCGGCACGAATCGTCGCGCGCATCACCGGTGCGTCGCTCGAAGAGTCGCGCGACACCTTGGTCGCGAGTGACTGGAGGGTCAAAGTCGCCTCAGTCATGCTGATCGGACACGTTGACGCCACCGAAGCGGGCGATCGACTCGACTTTTACGACGGTCGGCTGCGTCCCGCCCTGGACTCTGTTCGCGCACCGTCTCGGGTGTCTCGCGACACTCATCATTGGACCCGACTCGGCGTCGCGGCCGCGTTCGTGGGCGGTTCGGTGATCGAAGGCGACGTCGCCATCCACGACGGAGAAATCGTCGCGGTCGGCCTCTCGCACCCCGGCAGCGGCATCGCCATTCCGGGACTCGTCGACGCGCAGGTCAACGGATACGCCGGTGTCGATCTCTTAAACGCGGAGGTTGATGAGATTCTCGAGATGGGACGCGCGCTCGAGCGCGACGGTGTCGTGGCGTATCAACCCACGCTGATTACGAGCGAGTTTGACCAGACGCGCCGAGCGGCAGAACGTCTGCGCGCCGCGAGAGAAACACGAATCGACGGCGCGTTCATACTGCCCGTTCACCTCGAGGGTCCCTTCTTGTCGCCGGAGCGCGCGGGCACCCATCCGCTCTCGCTTCTGCGCGCGCCCGATCTCGAACTCCTCGGGCGCCTTCTCGACCTGCCGGACATCGGGTTCATCACCATCGCGCCCGAACTGCCCGGCGCGCTCGATCTCATTGCCGAGTGCCGTCGGCGCGGGGTGAGCGTCTCGCTCGGCCACAGTGCCGCCAACGCGGCCGAGGCCGAGCGCGGGTTCGCCGCCGGGGCGACGACAGTCACACACCTGTACAACGCAATGGAGCCGATGAGTGCGCGCTCGGCCGGTCTCGCGGGTGCGGCCCTCACGCGCTCGGACGTCACGATCCAGTTCATCGCCGACGGTCTTCACGTCGAGGACGCCATGATGCGACTCGCTCTTGCCGCCGCGACGAATCGGTGCATCGTGGTGACCGACGCACTGGCCGCCGCCGCCTGCGATCAACCGGTCACGCAGCTCGGTGACGTCACGGTCACGGTGCACGACGGTGTGGCTCGACGCGACGACGGAACGATTGCGGGAAGCGTCGGCCGACTGCGCGAGAGTCTCGTGCGACTACGCGCACTGGGGTTCTCGCACGTCGACATACTCAATGCGGTCATCACGCGACCGGCCGCGATGCTGGGCGCGACCGCGCTAGTCGCGATGACCCCAGGGTCGCCCGCGCACATTCTCATCCTCAACGACGAACTTGAGATGACCCACCGCGTCACGCCCACAGGGCGTGACGCGATCTAAATCGCGCACGTAGGATGAGCCGTCGTATGGCTCACGATCCTGATCCATTGGTCGTCAGTGTCGCCGACGCTGGCTTGGCCGGCGCCCTTGGCCACCTTGACGGCGTCGATGTCGTGGTGTGGGACATGAGTGGTCCGCCACCTGTGCCCCACATCGACCTGATTGTTCCGCCCTACCTCGGGGGCACCGACTGGACCAAGCAGTTGAGCGGCGTGACAACGCGCCTTGTGCAGAGCACCATGCTCGGCTACGACGGCATCGCTGAACTCCTGCCACCCGGGGTCGTCTTCGCGAACGCGGCCTCGGTGCACGAGACCTCCACCGCCGAACTCACTCTCGCTCTCATCCTGGCGGTGCAACGAGGCATCCCCGACTTCGTGCGCTCCGCCGAACGCGGTGAGTGGAAGCGCGAGTTTCGCCAAAGCCTGGCCGATCGATCGGTGCTGCTCGTCGGCTACGGCGGGGTGGGCAAGGCCATTGCGCAACGCCTCTTGCCCTTTGAGATCCAGCTCACCCGCGTCGCCCAACATGAGCGCACCGACGAACTCGGAACAGTCCACGGCCTCGAGTCGCTCCTCGACTTGTTGCCCGGGGCCGACGTGGTCATCATCGCCGTTCCGCTCAACGACAGCACCACGCACCTCGTCAACGATGCCTTCCTCACGGCGATGCACGACGGGGCGCTGCTCGTCAACATCGCGCGTGGCCAGGTCGCCGACACCCAAGCGCTGCTGGATCACGCTCGTTCCGGACGACTCCGGTTCGCCTTGGACGTCACCGATCCCGAGCCCCTACCCGAGGGTCACCCGCTCTTCGGGCTCCAAAATGTGTTGATCTCTCCTCACGTCGGGGGCGCCACGACCGCAGCCATCCCCCGGCTCATTCGCCTCGTGAAGGAGCAGATCGAACGTATGAGTAGCGGCGAGGAACCACTCAACGTCGTCATTCGTACGTAAACAGAATCGACGTTCGTCGGCCTTTCTGGTCGATCGAGACGAAATGTAGCCTGCAGTCAAGCGAGGAGGCGACGTGGCGCGAGAGCGACGAGACGTATTCGGCGAGGCCGTGGAACAGTACGCGCGAGCGCGCCCGGGGTACCCCGATGCCATGGTCGAAGACATCCTGGCCTACGCCGATCCGGCCAGTGACATTCTCGAGGTGGGCGCGGGAACGGGCAAGGCAACCATCTCCTTCGCGTCGCGAGGCGTGAGCATGACGTGCCTGGAGCCTGATTCGCGGATGGCCGCGCGCCTGCGAAAAGAGTGCGCGAAGTTTCCCAACGTCACCATCGAGGAGAGTCGCCTCGAGAACTACTCGCGCCCGCTGGCCTTTGACGCCCTTATCGCTGGCCAGTCCTGGCACTGGGTCGATCGCCTACGCCGCTGGGACCTGGCGTACGAGGCCCTGCGTGAAGGTGGCACCATCGCGTTGTTCTGGAACGCGTACGTCATCACGAACGACACCACGCGCGCCGAGATCAGGGTGATCGACGAGCGCTACTCGGTTGACACTAGCCACTACGGCGTCACGAAAGATGAGCCCGACAGTGACGAGATCGAGCTGGAAGAAGGCTGGCCCGCTTACGACCTGGTCACGGACTCACGTTTCGAAGACCTCGTCAGTCGTCGCTACCGGCGACACATCGACTACGGCGCTGAGACCTTCATCGACCTGCTCGACTCGACCTCGGCGTACCGCTTGTTGCAGGAGAGCGATCGCGAGAATCTCTTCGCCGACGTGCGAGAAGTTCTGACTCGCCGTAACGAACCGGTTGGGATGACGATCGTGACCGATCTTTTCCTCGGCCGTACGACGTCCTCGACTAGTGACCCGTTAGATATCGAGTAAAGAAAGCGATGATGCGCTGGCGCGCATCGATCGCCGACTCTTCATCGGCGTGCACGCCGATCAAGCGACCCGCCACCGCGAGAAACAGCGCGGTCTTTCCGACGTGCTCATTTAGGAATCCGTGACCGGCGTTGGGGTACACCTTGATGTCGTGAGGGACGCCGTTCACCTCGAGCGCGGTCTCCAATCGATCGACCTGTCTCGCGAGTCGGCGATCCTTGGCTCCGTAACTACCGACCACCGGACACGCTCCCGCAAGAACGCTCGCCGCATCGTTGGGCACGTCGCCGTAGTTGACCCCTGAGACGTCGTAGTTTCCTTCGGCCGCCAGCAGGAGCGAGAAGCCCCCACCAATGCAGTAGCCATTGACGCCGACTCGCCCGGTGCAGCGCTCGTCGCTCACGAGTCGCGCGCGGGCAGCTTCGAACGCGTCAAAGGTCGGCCCGCGCCGGGCCCGAAGATCCATCACGGTTGAACGAAGGCAGGCGAACGTGTTTGCCCGCGAGTACAGATCGGGGCCGAGGGCAAGAAATCCTTCGCGCGCCAGCCAGTCACATTGAGCGCGAAGATCGGGGGTCAAACCAAAGATGTCGTGAATGACCACGACGCCCGGCCACGGGCCATCGCCCGCTGGCACGGCGAGATAGCCGCGCAACTCTCGCGCGCCGAAGGGAAAGGAGATGTCCGGCATCAATTCCTCCTCAAATGTTCTTCGTTCCTGATGGTAGGAGGTCGGGCGCGGTCAAGACGCGGCCGCGAACCGCTAATTTAGTTGTATTCCGAAAGCAACTTTTCCTGATCGTCCCGTCGTGGTGAACCTCGCGGAGGACCAGCTCAAGCGGGTCGCCTCGAGCATGTCCATCCTCTCGCGCGCCTTTGCTGGCGCGCGACCCCACGAGATCCTCCTCAAGGAGGCCGGCGTGCGACTGGATCGTGCGGGATCGGCGCTCTTGTTCAAGTTGCGTTCACTCGGTGAGTCAGCTCGCGTGAGCGACCTGGCGGAGCTGCTCGACGTGGACACTCCGGCCGTGACGCGCAAAGTTCAGCAACTCGAACGCGAGGGCTTCGTGGCCATCACGCCCGACGTCGACGACAAGCGGGCCAAGCGCATCACCCTCACCAAGTCGGGCGAAAAGACCATCGACCGCATCATGCTCGCCGTCAACCACCGCTTCGCCCGCCTCTTCGAAGGTTGGGGCGAAAAAGAGATCGCGA
>DATHNV010000284.1:0-3668 GCA_035485615.1 Acidimicrobiales bacterium | reverse complement strand
TTACCTCGATTGGCGGATGGATCTTGACCATGCGCAACAACATGATCACCGTGGTGGCCGAGGACTACGTCAAGATGGCGCGCGCCAAAGGTTTGAAGAACCAGCGGATCCTCTGGCAGTACGCGGGTCGCAACGCCATGCTGCCGAGCCTGACCGGTTTTGCCATGTCGCTCGGCTTCGTGATCTCCGGGGCGATCTTGGTGGAGTACGTCTTTAACTACCCGGGACTGGGCTTCTTGTTGCTCCAGGCAGTCCAGACCGAGGACTATCCGCTCATGCAGTCGTTGTTCTTGCTCATCACCGTCGCCGTCCTCCTCGCCATCTTCGTCTCCGACATCGTGACAGCGGTCTTGGATCCGCGAACCAGAGTGCGCACGTGAGTCGCCTTCGCATCCTTGGACGCCGCCTCGCGGGGGCGGGGCGATTCTTGCGTCGCGACAAGAAGGCGATGGTGGGGTCCATCATCTTGTTCATCTTGGTGGTCGTGGCGATCTTTCCGAGTTGGTTCGCGCGCGACAATCCCGCCGCCGAGATCTACAAGCCGGGCGCCGGACTCTCTTGGTCCCACGTGCTGGGTACGACCTCATTCGGACAGGACGTCTACTCGCAGCTGATTTACGGCGCGCGCCAATCCGTGTTTATCGCGCTCATCGTGGGAGCCTTCTGTACCGTCGTCTCGGTGGCCGTCGGGGTCACGGCGGCCTACTCGGGCGGCTTGGTGGACGACACGTTGTCGCTCTTTACCGACGTGATATTGGTGATCCCCACCTTTCCGCTGATCATTGTGGTCACCGCCTACGCCAAGGGTGCGAGCTTCTGGCTGATCGTCGCCGTGCTCGTCTTTACCGGATGGTCGTATGGGGCACGACAACTTCGCGTCCAGGCCCTCTCGCTGCGCAATCGCGACTACCTGTTGGCGGCCAAGGCGCGCGGCGAAGCCAGCTGGTACGTCATCACCGTCGAACTCATCCCGCCGATGACGTCGCTCATCGTGGCGAACTTCCTCTCGGCGGCCCTCTACGCGGTGCTGGCGTCTGCGGCCCTGCAGTTCATCGGCCTGGGCAACATCAATACCGAGTCCTGGGGGACCATGCTGTACTGGGCGCAAAACAACGAAGCGCTCCAGACGGGCCTGCCGCTATGGGCGCTGGCCCCGGGTGTGGCGATCGCCCTACTGGGATCGGCGCTCGCTCTGTTGAACTACGCCTTTGACGAGGTCTCCAACCCGGCCCTGCGCCCGGTCTCGCAAAAGAAAATGCGCAAGCGCATGAAGAAGCTCGAGGTCGTCGGGTGAGCGAGCCGATTCTTCAGGTACGTGATCTCATGGTGGAGTACGCCACACCGTCGGGCCCGGCCCAAGCGGTGCACGGCGTCAACCTCGAGTTAGCCCAAGGCGAGTTTCTCGCCATCGTGGGTGAGTCGGGCTGTGGCAAGTCCACGCTCCTCTTCGCCATCGCGCAGTTGCTGTCCTATCCAGCCAGCGTCGTCGGAGGGTCGGTCACCTTCAACGGGGTGGACCTGCGCACGCTTACCGATGAACAGCTTCGCCGGTACCGCTGGCGCGACATCTCGGTGGTGATGCAGAGTGCGATGAACGCCCTTAACCCCACACTCTCGATCGGCGCCCAGTTGGCCGACGCGTGTCGAGCGCACACCGACTGGGACGACCATCGGATCACGCAACGCTCCGAAGAAGTTCTGGCGATGGTCTCGATCGACCGTGTTCACCTCAAGAGCTTCCCCTTCCAACTGTCGGGCGGCATGCGCCAGCGCGCGATGATTGCCATGGCCCTGTTGCTCGAGCCCAAACTGGTCATTATGGATGAGCCCACGTCGGCGCTCGACGTCGTGGCCCAGAGATCCCTGATGCGACAGGTCGAAGCGCTGCGTCACGAGCTGGGCTTTGCCGTCTTGTTTGTCACCCACGACATGAGCGTCGTGTCGCACTTTTCTGATCGCTTGGCCGTCATGTACGCGGGTGAGGTGGTGGAACTCGACACCACGCGCGAGGTCTTCGATCACCCCCAGCACCCCTATTCCCAAGGGCTGATGGAGGCCTTTCCCTCACTTTTGGGCGAGTCCCGCCAACTCACGGGGATCCCGGGAACGCCCCCGGCGCTCGTGGACCCACCGCCGGGCTGTCTGTTCGCGGCCCGTTGCCCGTACGTCATGGACATCTGTCGCACCCTGCGCCCGGAGTTGATCACGAAGGGAAACCGGGCGGTGCGCTGTCATCTCGTCAACCCGCCGGAGTCGTCATGAGCGATTCGATACTGCGGGTCGAGGGACTCTCGCGTTTCTTTCGAGTCGGCGGGTTTCGCTCGCACGGACAGTTGCACGCGCTCGACGAGGTGACCTTCGAGGTGGCCCCGGGCGAGATCGTCGCGCTGGTGGGTGAGTCGGGCTCGGGTAAGTCCACCATCGCGCGAGTCTTGGCCGGGCTCTACAAGCCCACGCAGGGAACCATCGTCTTTGAAGGAGAGGCGCTCACCGGTCGAACGAACCGCAAGGTGCGTGGGCGCATGCCCATGGTGTTTCAGGACCCCTTTGGTTCCATCAACCCCGTGCTGCGCGTCGGGCACAGCCTTTTTCGCTCGCTCAAACTGCATCGTCCCGAACTGTCGAAGTCCGAACGCTATGAGGAGGCTGTCGCCCTCGTCGAGCGCGTGGGCCTCAACCCCGGGGCGGAAGTGCTGCGACGTTACCCGCACCAACTCTCGGGGGGTCAGCGTCAACGACTCGGATTCGCGCAGGCACTCGCCTCGCACCCCTCGCTCATCCTGGCCGACGAACCGGTCTCCATGCTCGACGTGTCGATTCGCATCGGCTTGCTCAACGTGATGAAGGGACTGCGCGATCAAGAGGGCGTATCGCTTCTCTACATCACTCACGACCTGGCGAGCGCGCGGTACGTCGCCAACCGCATGATCGTTCTCTACGCCGGGCGCATCGCCGAAGAGGGCCTCACCGACGAGGTCATCCGCTCGCCCCAGCATCCGTACACGCAGCTACTGATGTCCACCGCCCCCGACCCGAGGTTGCCGCTCGCCGTCATTGAGGGCGAGCGGGATCTCGGAGAGCCGCCCAAAGTGATCGACCCGGGTCCAGGGTGTCGTTTCGCGCCACGCTGTCCTCTCGTGATGGACATCTGTCGCACCACGAACCCGACCATGGTGACGCTGTCGGCCACTCACCACGCGGCCTGTTTCGCGGTGAAGGCGACGTGAGCGCGGCGGTCCTACCGCGCCCGACGTTTGCGGAGTTCCTCGAGGGTACGGTCACGTGGCACTCGCCGCTGCGCGTACGCGTCGAGCACGAGGCGTTCCGACCGGTGCTCGAGACGTTCGCCGCCGATCTGCACGCCAGTGTCGGCTGGTCAATGGACTTTGTCGACACGACTGAGGCGTGTGATCTCGACGTGCGGCTGTTGCCAGAACTGGAGGGCGAGCAGTATCAGGTGGCGCTCGCGAGTCTGTCGTCGATCGACGCGGGGACACGGGAGGGTCTGTACCGGGCGCTCACCACGTTGCGTCAACTCGGGCCTGCGCAGTGGTGGTCGAAAACGACGGTGGAGATCGAATCGGCCGAGTTGCCCTGCGTCGTCATCCAAGACGGACCGAGTTTTGCCTGGCGCGGTGTTCACCTCGATGTCTCTCGGCACTTCTTTG
>DATHNV010000283.1:0-3862 GCA_035485615.1 Acidimicrobiales bacterium | reverse complement strand
ACGTCACGCCGCGGATTGGCGAGGGTCTGTACTTTGAAGGCGACGGTTGGGTCAATCCCGATGAAGCGCTGAGTGTGCTCTCGTCGGCGAACGAAAAGTTAGGCGTCACTGTGGTCCGAGAGACCGTTACGTCGGTCACGGTTGACGAACACCGAGTGGTCGCGGTGACCGACAGTGGCGCCTTTAACGGCGACGTGGGGATCCTGGCCACGGGAGCTCAGCCGCTCCCCCTCGGGGCCGCGCAACGTGCCGAACACGCGGTTCGTCCCGTGCGGGGAATGACGCTGCGCGTTGACGGTCTTGACCGGTCGGATCAGCCGACGCTGCGGGCGTTCGTGCGAGGCCGTTCGTGGTACTTAGTTAGTCGCCCCACCGGGTACTGCGTCATCGGCGCGTCCTCGGACGAACAAGGCACTCTGGGTGTCGAACTCGGAGAAGCCCAACGTATCTTGCGCGACTCTTTGGACATTGTTCCATCTCTCGAATCGGCCACGCTCGTCGAGATTCGAGAGGGACTGCGACCCGCGAGCAAGGACCTGGAGCCGTTCCTCGAAGTGATCAACGAGCGCTGGGCGTGGCTCTCGGGTCACTATCGACACGGCGTGACCTTGGCACCTACGAGTTCGCGCGAAGCAGTCGAGTTTGCCCGGAGCATCGCGTGATTCGATTCAATGGCGCCAACGAGGCCTTCGTCAGCGAAAATGTGAGTGAGTTTCTGGCGCGACACGCGATCGACTTCCGTGGCATCGCCGTCGCCATTGACGGCGACGTCGTGCGTCGAAGTGAATGGCCAACTACGTTGATCCCTGACGGCGCCCAGATCGAAGTGGTGACAGCGGTCGCCGGCGGATAAGGAGAACAAAGTGTCAGTGGAGGAACTGCTCAGCGCGCTCGATCGACGAATTCTCGAAGCAATCGACGCGAAGTCCACAGGCGAAAGCATCGCGTACCTCTGCGAAGCGCGCGCGTGGCTCACTGACCCGGCCCAATCCCACGCCCCTCACCGGCCAGCGGGGTAAATGCGCGAGACTAGAATTATCTCTTCGCGGGCTGTGGCTTAGTTTGGTCTAGAGCGCTCGGCTGGGGGCCGAGAGATCGGGAGTTCAAATCTCCCCAGCCCGACCACATCACCGCTCTCCTGGGCTTTTAGCTGACCAACTTCGTGTACCGATAGATCTCGAGTTCGTCGTCGCTCTGTATCGGCCACTCGAACTGACCGGGCGCGACGGGCGCTCCGCCCTTCGTCACGCGAAACGTCGAGAAACTCTGCAACCAGTCCTGGTACCACGCACGTTGCGCGACGTTGAGGTCCGCGGTCTCCATCACGTCGATGTCTGTAAATCGCTCACGCAGTACGTCGAGGACGAGAAGGCTCGCCAGCGCGTCGTCGACGGCGGAGTGCGCGCTCGCCAGAACGACGCCATAGTGCTGACACAGGTCGACCAACTTCCTCGAGCCCTTGCGCCACTTGTCGAAGTGCCGGTCGAGTATCAGGACGTCCATAATCGGGCCAATCGAACCACGATCCCGCAGAGACGCGAGACCAAGTCGTTGGCACAGAGAGTCAACCATCGTGAGGTCGTAACAGAGATTCATACCCACGATGATTCCCCCAGCGGCCCACACCCCAAAGAGGGATCGGGCCAGGGCTTCGACCGCGTCACCCACGGGCGTTGCGTTCGCCACCATCGCATCGGTGATGCCGTGAATGGCGGTGGCACTAGGGGGTATCGGCCGGCCGGGGTGGATGTATCCGCCTTCCAGGCGCACGTCACTCTGCGCGGCACCATCGGTGCGCTCCGCGAAGCCAAAGGACACCGGTGAGTCTCGAAACGAACTAATTCCGGTGGTTTCGAGATCGAATCCCACGTAACGAGTCACTGGGAGCGCCGTTCACTCATCTGCACCAACGCTAACGAGCACCTGTCACAGTTCGGGGGATGGACGATGCCCCAGCGCTGGAAGGCTCACCGGTAAACTCGCCACAAGCCGAGCCGCTTCGGCCGTCTAGCACCCACTATTCAGCATCTCGAGAGAAGGTGATTCCAGCGTCCCGCTGGACACAACATGGAGAAGAAGGACACCTTCGTTCTACGTCATCTCGCCGAAGTGCAGCCGGAACTGTGGTGGTTGGACTCCGATCCCCTCGAACCTGAGTCGCATCCCGCCCTGATCGGGGAGTTGGGCGCCGATCTTTGCGTCGTGGGCGGCGGCTACACCGGTCTGTGGACCGCCCTGTTGGCCAAAGAACGCGACCCCTCACGTGAAGTGATCGTGCTCGAACAGTACGAGACGGGCGCGGGCGCTTCGGGGCGCAATGGCGGATTTTGTAGCGCGTCGCTCACGCACGGATTCAACAACGGCATGGCGCGCTTCGCCCACGAGATGCCCATCATCGAACGATTAGCACGAGAGAACCTGGACGAGATCGAAGCGACCATTGAGCGCTACGGCATCGAGTGCGACTGGGAGCGCACCGGTGAACTGCGCGTCGCAGTCGCACCCTGGCAGTTTGAGGGCATGGCCGAAGAGGCACGCCTGCGAAACGACATGGGCGACCACGTCGAGGTGCTGGACAAGGATCAAGTTCAAGCGCGCATTCACTCACCGTCCTATGAGGGCGCACTCTTTGACGTCGACGGGAACGCGCTCGTGGATCCCGCCCGCTTGGTGTGGGGCCTCGAGCGGGCCTGTCAGGCGCTGGGAGTGCAGATCTTTGAGAACTCGAAGGTGGAGTGGCTCGAAGACGTCGAGGACGCGATCCGCGTGCACACGCCCTACGGCGCCGTGACCGCGCCGCGAGTGGCGCTGGCGACCAACGTCTTTCCCTCCCTCGTTCGCCAGACGCGCCGCTATGTTGTGGCGGTCTATGACTACGCGCTCGTCACCGAGCCGCTCAGCGACGAGCAGATGGCCAGTATCGGTTGGTCGGGGCGAGAGGGTGTCGCCGACGCCGGCAATCAGTTCCATTACTACCGACTCACCAAGGACAACTCCATCCTGTGGGGCGGCTTCGACACAATTTATAAGTTTCGCGGCAAGGGCCGACGCGACTTCGAGTTCAACGCGGACACCTACGCCAGACTGGCCGGTCACTTTCTCGCGACGTTCCCCCAGCTCGCGGGCATCAAGTTCACGCACGCCTGGGGCGGAGCGATTGACACGTGCACGAGGTTCTCGCCCTTTTGGGGAACGGCCCACGGCGGCAAGGCCGCCTACGTCATGGGCTATACCGGCCTGGGCGTTGCCGCGTCGCGCTTTGGTGCCGCCGTCATGCTCGATCTGCTTGACGGCAAGACCACGGAGCGCACGTCACTCTCGATGGTCCGCAAGAAGCCGGTCCCGTTTCCACCTGAGCCTTTTCGGTGGCTGTTCATCCGCCTCACGCAGCGCTCCATCGAACACGCCGACGCGCGCGGGGGCAAGCGAAACCTTTGGCTGAAACTCCTTGACCTTCTAAACCTGGGCTTCGACTCCTAAAAGTCGCCTACTCCTCGTCGGCCGAACTCTCGGTCATCAAGGTGGCGATGGAGTTCACGACGGTCGGGTCCATCAGGGTCGTCACGTCGCCGAGTGGGCGATTCTCCGCGACGTCGCGCAGGAGACGGCGCATGATTTTGCCCGAACGCGTCTTGGGCAGTTCCGGAGTCAAGATGATCTGGCGGGGCTTGGCAATCGGACTGATCACCTTGGCGACGTGCTCACGCAGCGCGTTGATGGTGGTGGTGTGGTCCTTTTCGGCCTCGTCGGCGGAGAGCTTGAGCGTCACGAAGGCCACAATGGCCTGTCCGGTCACCTCGTCGGTCGCCCCCACAACGGCCGCCTCGGCGACACCCGGGTAGCCCACGAGAGCGTGTTCGAC
>DATHNV010000282.1:0-2847 GCA_035485615.1 Acidimicrobiales bacterium | reverse complement strand
CGTGGCCGAGATCGCGTAGACCCAGCCCAAGTGCGCACTCGTGCCAATGAGCAGCGTGAGCGCCCAGAGCACGACGGAGTAGATCAGGATCTCGAGCGTGGTGCGCCGCAGCGACGCCACCACGGGCATCATGGGCACGTTGGCCGCCTGGTAATCGTCCCGGTATCGAACCGCGAGCGCCCAAAAGTGCGGCGGTGTCCAGAGAAAGATAACGAGAAACAACAGCACCGGCGTCCAACCGAGCGAGTTGGTAACGGCCGCCCAGCCCACCAGCACCGGTACCGCCCCCGCCGCACCACCGATCACGATGTTCTGCTTCGAGCGTCGCTTCAAAATCATCGTGTAGACGATGACGTAAAAGGCCGTTGCTGAGAGTGCGAGCCACGCGGCGAGCACGTTGACCCAGATGGCCAGCACCGCGAAGGCCACGATCTCCAACGCGAAGGCGAACAAAGCCGCCGAACGCGCACTCATCACTCCGCGCACGAGCGGTCGGTTCTTGGTGCGCTGCATCAGCGCGTCGATATCGCGGTCGATCACCATGTTGAAGGCGTTGGCGCCACCGGCGGCCAGTGTTCCCCCCACCAGAGTGGCCACGATGAGCCACGCGCGCGGAAAGCCCTTGGCCGCCACGATCATCGTGGGCACGGTCGTCACCAGCAGCAACTCGATGATCCGGGGCTTCGTGAGGGCTACGTAACCTTTCAGAACGTCGCGTACTGAAAAGGACGTCGTGGCGGGAGCGGTCACCCGTTTAGTCTACGACGGCCCAATTCCCTAGGCTTGGGCGGTGCCCTCGCCCACGAAACGCCGCGTCTCGGGACCCACGTTTCGCTGGTTCGCCTTTGCCTCGTTTCTCTCGATGATCGTCATTGTCCTGACCGGCGCCGCGGTGCGTCTCACCGGCTCGGGGCTTGGCTGCCCCGACTGGCCCACCTGCTTCAAGGGCCGAGTGTCCGGCTCGATGAGCATCCACCCCTTTATCGAATACACCAACCGCATGGTCACTGGGGCCCTGATCGTGATCGTCGGAGCCACGCTGCTGGCGGCCATCTTCCGCGACCCACGCCGACGTGACCTCATAGTTCTCTCGGGTGCACTGGTCCTAGGCGTGGTGGGCGACGCGCTGCTCGGGGCGTTGGTGGTGTACTCCAAACTCAACCCCTACCTCGTCGCTCTGCACCTGGTGCTCAGTTTGGCCATGGTCGCCATCGGCGCTCTGCTCTATCACCACGCCAAGTACGAGTACGGGCCCGGAGCGCGCGCCGACGTGCGCGACCCCTACTTTCGTAACCTGGCGCGGTGCCTGTGGATCCCCTTTGCCCTGGTCGTACTCACTGGCACCGCCACGACGGGATCGGGGCCGCACGCCGGTGAGTCACAGGGTCAGCTCGTCGCGCGACGTCTGCCCTGGGCGTTCTCGTCGGCCGCGTGGGTTCACTCGCTGGCCGCCATTTTCTTCATCGGGGTCGTCCTCGGACTCCTCCTTGCCATCTGGAAGAGCGGCGCGCCCACTGCGCTACGATTCGGGGTGCGTCGCCTGGTGCTGCTGGCCCTGGCTCAAGCCGCGATCGGGGCCACTCAGTACTTGACCCACGTACCGGCGTGGCTCGTCGAACTCCACGAACTCGGCGCGGTGTCTCTCACCATTGGCGTCACCCAGTTCAACGTGCGCCAGTACGCGCGCGACCGGGTACCCGGCACGAAAAAGATGGTCGCTACTCCGGTGGTGGCGCCGGAACTCGTGGCCTGAGCCCAATTCCACGCCGGCCGTGCGACAATGAGCCCGTGAGAGCGACCCGTGTCTGAACATCGTCACGCACCACCGGCCTCGAGCCTGCGGCCCGTCGTCATCGCTCTGTGCTTGATCGCCGGCTTCTTCGTCGCCGAGATCATCTGTGCGATCCTGGGCTCGTCGCTCGTTCTCTTCGCGGACGCCGGACACATGATCACCGACGTCTTGGCTCTGGCGATGAGCGCGTGGGCGCTGCGCCTCGCGCGTCGTCCGCCTGAGGAGCGCTGGACGTACGGCCTGCGGCGCGCCGAGATCGTGAGCGCCGCTCTCAACGGCATCACGCTGGTCGCCGTGGCGCTCGTGATCGCGGTAGAGGCCATCCAACGACTCGTCGCGCCGCACCCAGTGAACGGCTCCCTCGTTCTCGTGGTTGCCCTCGTCGGCGCCGTGGTGAACATCGCCGCCTCACGAGTGCTCGGGCACGCCGATCGCGCCAACCTCAATATTCGAGGCGCCTACCTTCACGTTCTCACCGATCTCTACGCGTTTATCGCCTCGGCCATCGCGGGCCTCGTGATCGTCACGACGCACTGGCAACGCGCCGACGCGGTCGCCTCGCTCGTTGTGGTGGCCCTGATGGCCGGCGCCGCGTGGAGACTCTTGCGCGATGCCGGTCGCATTCTTCTCCAGGGCACTCCTCACAACCTCGATCTCCTCGACGTGCGAAACCATCTGATGCGCGTGGGGCACGTGCTGGACGTGCACGATCTGCACGCGTGGAGCGTGGCGTCGGACCTCACGACGCTTTCGGCTCACGTGGTCGTCGAGAGTAACTGCTTTGACACCGGGCACGCGCCCCAAATACTCGACCAACTCCAGACGTGTCTCATGGAGCACTTTGCCGTCGAGCACGCCACGTTTCAGCTCGAACCCGCCACCCACGAATCGCACGAGGAGGGGTTACATCCCTAGCGCCAAGCGACGGCGATGGTGACGATCAGTCTTGGGGATCCGCGCAGACGCTCTGGCTGTCGCGGCGGGTGGCGCTCGCCTGGTTGGGGGTAAAGAACCCATTCACCAGGTGCCAGAACGAACACGATCGATCGTTCATG
>DATHNV010000281.1:0-8874 GCA_035485615.1 Acidimicrobiales bacterium | reverse complement strand
CGATGCCTACTGACATGCCAAGGTTGGTGACGGCGCGTTGGTAGGCACGTATCCGCACGCGGTCTTCGCCTTGGCCGAATCGTCCGATGAGCACGGCGCGCGACGCACCACCCGCCCCGCCGAAAGTCCCGCCGATGATGCTCAAGATGAAGAACGCCCAAAACGAGTGGACCAGCGTGAAGCAGGCCATCACCGCACCTTCGCCGACGGTACCCGCGGCGACGATCAGACGCGGATCCCACCGATCCGAGAGGTGACCGGCCGGGATCGAGATCAGCAGTCCCGCGATGGCGGCCACACCCAAGCCGAGAGCGACTCGATGAACCGACAGACCCACTGACCGGGTAAAAAAGATGACTTCGACCGTGTAGTACAGGCCGTTGCCGATGGTGTTCGCGAGCGTCGATTTGGTGAGCGTGCGTAGCGGACCCGGCTCGGGTATCGCAGCGCGCATCACGCGCCCGCGTCGAGTTGAGGCGGGATCAGACACAACGTCACCGTACCTTCAGACCCTGATCACACCGATTTCAAGGGTCCGTTCACGAACGATCGCGGTGACCTTCTGGCCTACTTTGAGGTGTGCGTTACGGTCAGCGCGACATCGAATCGGGATAGGCGAAGGGCGCAGCGAAATCGCTGTAGTCGTCGGGCACGTTGTTCCCCGTAATCGGTTCGGCGGCAAAGTACGTGAAGCGCAGACCGAGATCCGCGGGCTGAATGGCGAGTTCATCGTCATCGATGCCTTGTGCGGTGGCCCAGTTCTGCAGCGCATCCATCGCCAGTTGCCACTGCGGACTCGAACTGTCGGGATCCGACGGGAGGACCACGTACGCCTCACTGTGCGCGGGCTCGACCCGCAACGCGAGATCGGGATTTTGCGACGCGAGGGCCTCGGCGTCCTCGGGGGGGATGGGTTTGCACCATTCGACCGGACCGTCGCTGTCGCCTGTCACGAGGCCCCAGTAGATACTGAACATCCCGCCCTCGCGCCCGGGCATTTTGGGGAGGTGTCGTTCCCGCAAGATGGCGATGAACTCCTTACCGAACGCCCACAGGTTTTCTGGGTCGACATTGCGCTTAAGACAGAGCAGGGTGCGCTCGGGAACTTCTCGGGTGGCCACCTCATACATGGCGGACTCCTTTCCACTCAGCTGATTGATCAGGTATTCAGCGAGACTGTTCTGGGCGACGCGGGCGACTTCTACCTCACGCCAGTGTTCTTTGACGCGTCGCGCGATGACGAGAGGATCGCTGCCAAGAAGTTCTTTGATGGCGGCAAGGGGAAAGTCCAGCTGACGCAGAATGGCGATCAGGCGTGCGTCGGGGAGTTGGGACTGGTCGTAGTAGCGATAGCCCGACGCGGTGTCGACGCGCGCGGGAGCCAGAACACCGAGCTCGTCGTAGAGACGAAGGGCCTTGACCGAGAGGTGAGATCGCCGCGAGAACTCACCGATGCTGACTTCCGTGCTTGGTGAATCTTCGACTTCGTTGGCCATGGACTCAGTATGTGACCTCCCCTAAGGTGAGAGTCAAATACCCAGTAACCACGCCAGTTCAAGTCGTAGAGATGACTTGGGCGGGTGTTCTCGGTCATCATGACAGGAAAGAAAGTACGACCACGCAAGGAGAGGACATGAGTTCACCCACGACCACCATCGACCGCCGCTACGGCGCCGCCGCCGCTGAACCCATCAGTTGGTCGGCGACGCAACACGAACTGGAGACCGCCGAGCTCTTCTGGCTCGTGACTGTTCGCGCCGACGGACGTCCCCATATGACACCACTGGTCGCCGCGTGGTCGAACGACGAGCTGCACTTCACGACCGGTTCCGAAGAACAAAAGGCACTCAACCTGCGCAGCAACCCTCACGTGATCATTGCCACCGGCGGACTCGACTGGCAGGGTGGCCTTGACATTGTCGTGGAGGGTGATGCTCGTCGGGATCAGGACCAAGCGCTGCTGGACGATGTCGCCCTCGCGTTTCGATCGAAGTGGGACGGCGACAGTTGGGGATTTACCACCCACGATGGACAGTTCTTCCATCCTGGAGGATTCGAGGTTGAACTACATAGCGTGCGACCCACCAAGGTCCTCGCCTTCGCCAAGGGCACGTTTGGCCAAACCGTTCACCGCTTCGACGACTAGGCCTGGCGGAGTTCCGTTCGCTACGGTTCGGCGCGGAGCAAGAGCCGTTCTTGGGGAGAGGGGCGCTCTTGCTCCGCGCCGAGGGGGTTGGACTAGGCGACGCTCAATCGATTGACGAGACGGTGCGCCACTCGCTCGATCCGGGCACGACCCATGACGAACGCCCCGAAGGCGGCGAGCAGAACGCCCGGGCCAACGGCGTAGCCCAGCCAGTACTCAAGGGTCAATGTCGGCGACGCCGTCTGAAAGTAGGCAACGCGAATGACCGCCCACGCAACTGGAAAGACCGCCAACCACGCGCCACAGAGGAAGACGACGGCGCCTGAACTCGCAAGTGTTCCCGCGGACTGCATCCCAGCCGGACGGCGAGCACACGCGAGGATCATCAGACAGGCCACGAAGGCCACGGCCCCCGGAACGAGAGCGCCGTATGTATGGGCGTCGTTCCACGTCCACGACGAGGTGCCATCCGCGGAGAAACCGAAGATGGGTCCGACATAGGGAATGATGCCGGCCCACGCACTCAGTAGGAGCGCCAGAATCCCTCCCATGAAGAGCCCCACAGTCGCGTGTGGAAAGTAGATCTCCGACAGTTCACTGACCTTGTCCTGTCGCGCAATCGGCGTCGAGTCAATCGGCGTCGAGACTGGCATCGTGGTTGTCTCGCGACTGGCCATGACGTCCGTGCTGCGAGCCTCGTCGCTCATGGTGTCGGTGGAGTGTTGACGGATAGACATAACGACCTCCTTCGTCACTACAAATCCTATTTTTGGCGTTTCGCAGATTTCCCTGTGAATGAATTGAGTGAGGCTCACTCGCTGACATCACAGCCCAAGGCTCGCCTGGCGAAGTGTCCTGGAGTATGAGGTGTACAAAAAAGTGTCGGCGCCGATCTTCTATCAACCGTGCTCCTGACAGACTCGTCACCGTGACTTCGCCGCACCCCGAACTTCTTCAGCTCTTTGATGAGCACGTGAGACGCAACAGCACAGTTGACGGATCAGGCTCCGTCGTCAGTGTCGGACCCACCTTCTTGCGCTGGGCCGCCTCGAACGGGGTCGGCTGGTCCGAGGTCATGTGGACGTCGCTCACTGACGCATCGGTCGACGACGCCATCGCGCAACACGTTGAGTTCTATACGTCCCAAGACCTGCATTTCATCTGGAGCGTCTATGACTACGACCTGCCGGTCGATCTCGCGTCCCGACTCGAACGCGCCGGCTTTTCGTTGAGCGCGACGTCAGCCGTGATGATCGCGGACGTGTCGCGCGTCGCGGGAGAGCCACAACTTCCCGCGGGCGTCACCCTTCAGCGGATACGGGACGCGGCGGGTGTGGACCTGCTCATCCAGGTTCACGAAAGCGTCTTTGGCCACAGTCAGCAGGATCTTCGCCGGGCGCTCGTGCGACGCCTCGACGTCGCGCCCCACGAGATGGAGATGTTCGTCGTGCTCACCGATTCGGGGGAGCCCGTCTCCTCGTCGCGCATCGAGTTCGTGCCCGGTAGCGACTTTGCCGCGCTGTGGGGAGGCAGCACGGAACCGGAGTGGCGAGGTCAGGGCCTGTACCGCGCTCAGACGGTGCATCGCGCACAACTCGCTCGTGAGCGGGGGTATCGCTACCTCATGGTTTTGGCGTCAGCCAACAGTCAATCGATACTGAGCACCTTGGGCTTTGAACGGGTCACCGGCGTGAGGCGATACTCGTACCCCGCGTAAGCGCCGACCACGTTCGTGAGTCTTTCGTGCGAGGCCTAGGACAGAGAGTTTCGCAACCCTCGCTGGCGGGCGTCATCGCCTGCGCCGTCGCGCGCTCCGAGATAACGCGACGTGTGAATGATCAGTCCCGAGAAGCCGATCCAGGTGACCATCTCGCCGACGAACAGCACGTGAATCGCGCCCACGATCGTCACGAGGCACACGATGCTCCCGGAGAGCTGAAGGATCAAAAACACACCATCCCAGATGAGCCGGCGAAACAGTCGAAACATCCACCACGACGTGGCCACCTCGAAGACGATGAGCAGGGTGCCGAAGCCAAAGTGAACATCGCGCAAGGTGCGGTTGACGGTATAGAAGTACGAGGTCACCAACATCGCCAGCACGAAAACGAAGTAGAAGTAGAGCACCCGTCGCAGTCGTTGGGCGTTGGGATCATCGTCGCTGCGAAACAAAGTGCCGGCGCGCCGGCTCAACTCGGCCAGCCCCAGCAGGGCCGCGGTGTAGGCGAAGGCGGTCTGGAGGTGGGGTCCATAGTTGCTAATCCCACCCTCGTTCCCCTTTAAGACGAAGCCCGGACGAATGGCGATGCACACGCCAATAAAGAGGAGAAAACACAGTTGGCCGTAGAGAACGAAAGAGGCGCCCCGCTTTCCGTCTGTCGCTCTGCTCATTCCCTTTGGCCCTTCGTCTAGGTAGATGACGAATTGGAACTCATCCTAAGTGGCGCCTCGTGACGATGGGCGCGAAGCCGGGGATCCTCTCAGAGAAGTCGCGACGACCCGAACACCGTCTCGGCCAGCACGATTCGACTTTCGGCGTCGCGCGTTCCGAACTTGTGCAGCGTTTCGAGCACTGACTGCAGCTGATCGGTGCTTTGACTGACTATTCGTAGTTGGTAGTCGCGCTCGCCCGTCGTGAGTGTCGCCGACAGTACCTGGGGAACCCCTTCGAGTGCTCGCTCGAAGTCACGTGGCTCAACCGACTCCCTCAAGTTCACGTCGGTGAGCGCGTGCAAGGTGTATCCCAGTGTGGCCAGGCTCAACTCGGCGTGAAAGCCCGCGAGGACCCCACTTTGGCGTAGGCGACGAACCCGGTCAGCAGTGCTGTTGGCGCTCAAGTGCACTTGGTCCGCTAGTTGCTGATAACTGAGCCGTCCGTCGTCACTGAGTGCGACCAACAGCATCCGGTCTATGTCATCCACGGCATACTCTCCTTGCTTTACTCGCTATCTAGGTAAGATTACCTCTGTTTATGAGGCCATGGCGAGGAGTAGTGGTCCTATACCGAGTCATTTACGGCGACTCGACCCGTATTCTGGTGTCATGCTGTTTTTCCTGCTCAGAGTGCTCCTTGTTCCCCTCGCCGTCGCCGTGGGGACCCTGGCCCAGCGCCGCTTTGGCGACACCGTGGGCGGGCTCGTGATCGCGCTGCCCATCGCCAGCCTCCCCCTTCTCTGGCTGGTCGCGCTCCAACACGGGACTGGCTTTGCGAGTTCGATGACCAGCGCGCTACTGATTGGCTCCGTCGCCGAAGCGGTCGTGCTGTGGCTCTACGCCCATTTTACCGTTCGGTTCTCCCCCTTTGCCGCGCTCGGAGGTGCGCTCGGGGTGTTCGCACTCGCGGCCGGCGCGGTGGACGTGTTGAAGCTCTCGGCCATCCTCGCCGGGGTCATTACCGCGATCGGCTTTGCCGCGGCGTTGCGTTGGTGGCCCGTCGCGGCGCAAGTCTCTTCATCCCCCTCGCAGGGTCCTTCTCGACTGTGGCTTCGCATTATCGTCGCCACTCTCTTTACGATGGCGATCGCTTCCCTGGCGGGTCGACTCGGGCCAGTTCTGTCCGGGCTGATCGACGCCCTGCCCGCGACCAGTCTCATGATGGCGTTCCTCACGCACCAAGAACAAGGATCACCCGCGTCCTCGCACTTCCTCTATGGAGTCACGCGGGGTTCGTTTTCGTATCTGGCGTCGATGATCGTTCTTGCCGAACTGTTGCGAACGCGAGACCTCCCGCTCGCCTTCGGCGTCGCGATGATCGTCGCTCTCATCGTCCAGGGATCGTTCCAGGTGTACGACACGGTGGTCAAGCGCACCCCCGCACACGTACCTTCTGCTGACGACAGGATGTCAGCGAGCGGTGAGCCCGCGCAGTTCTGGTCTAGACGCTACGAGATCCGCGACAGTGCAACTCGTAGCGTCGCCTTGAACTGGCGCGCGCTGAGCTCGGTGAGGGTGATCTCCGCCAGGGCGAGAACGACGCGCCCTTTCTTGGCGTAGGCAATGACCCCGGTGACGTTGGCGCCGCCGAGAACGAACGCGATGGTGTAGCCCTTCACCGGTACCGAGTAGCGACCGAGGTTCACGGGTTGCTTGCGCTGAAACGTGACCTGACCGTCGAAGGTGGCGGCCGTCTTGGTGCACTTGGTCATGTGATCCAGCAACTTGGTGTAGGCGAGCGAGGGATCCGAGGAGATGACGAGCTTCTCCAACAAGAGAGTCTCTGACGAGCGATTGGCGAACACTTCGCGGATCGCCGACGCGTTCGAGGGCTTGTCGAAGGTCGACTCGGGGCAACTCTGGGTCTGGGCTTTGGCGATGTAGTACTTCGCCCAGCCCGGCACCTCTTTGGGTGTCAACAACTGATGATGCAGAGATGACGATGCGGATGCACCAACACCCGAGAGGAGCACGACCAGGACCACCGTGATTGCGGCGATCCGTTTCATGATCTCAAGGCTATTGATGCATCCGCAGTGTCACCAACAACAGGCCAACGACGACCTCACACATCTGTCACAGATCGACTTAGTAATAGTGTCGTCGTCCGCCCACGGCGTGCCCGGCAGCGCCGAGGATCCAAAAGACCAGCCCGATGATCAACAGGATTACTCCGATCGACCACAACACCGGTATACCCAACACAAATCCGATCAGCATTAACACCAAACCGAACGCAATCATGACAACTCCCTCTCCTTGATGTACTTAGTTGCGTTCCTCGTGGAACACGGTCTTGTTTCCGGTTGAATCGACGACCTCGCGGTCCACGCTCTGGGCGGGATTGGAGGGTCGACGACGTGAAGCAGCAAAGACGGCGGTCGAAATCAGGAAACCCACTGCCCCAGCGATCATCAAGATGATGCCGATCGTCGAGAGGCGAATTCCGTTATTCTGCGCGGCAACCGTGCTCTGAGCGGTGACGCCCCAGTACATGATTGCCCCGGCTACTGCGGACATTGCACTGACTACCATTCCGGCCAGTCCCATGATCATCCCTCTTTCATTTCCACGGGTATCGCACCCGCGATGGAGTACTACAACTGCTACAACAAGCGTAAGTAAGAGGGCTCGTCAAAGTACAAGGAAACGCGACGCACATTCGAACGGTGAGTGACGCGCACGTGAGCGATCGTGAATCGCGCCACAACCTATACGAGAGCGCGAAGTTGGCAGAATCGAAGTCCACATAAATTTCTTTCGCGAGGCTGTGCATTACGGACTCACTGACATTTCTAAAAGTGTGAAGTGTCTCATTCGCGCGAATTCGACGTGCGAGTGTTGAGTATGAACGAAGAGCACATGAAGATCTGCTCGAGCCCAGAGTGGGCTGAGTACGTCGAAAACGAGCTGTTGCCGTGGGCGCTCGGTAAACAGGATCTCGGCGACGACGTCCTAGAGATCGGACCTGGTCCGGGGCTCACCACCGACGTTCTTCGACGGCGCGTCGCCCATCTCACCGCCGTCGAAATCGACCCTCAGCTGGCCGCCTCGCTCGCCACGCGATTAGAGGGCACCAACGTCGAGGTGGTCTGCGCCGACGCCACGTCGTTGCCCTTCGAGGAGAGTCGGTTCTCGTCGGTCGTGATGTTCACAATGCTGCACCACGTCCCGTCGCCAGAACTTCAAAACCAGGTGTTCGCGCAAGCACGACGGGTCCTTCGCCCCGGTGGGCTCTTCGCAGGAACCGACAGCGTCGAAACAACAGCCCGGTGGATGTTGCACGAGGGCGACACGTACGTGCCCGTTGACCCGTCGGCGCTCGCGCCACGTCTGGACAGCGCCGGCTTCATGGAGATTGTGGTGGAAGAAGTGGCGGACCGCTTCCGCTTCCTCGCGCGACGCGCGCCGACTCGCTAGTCAGGAATCGCGGTGCTCAGACAGAACGGATGGCCGGCCGGATCGAGGAACACGAGGTACGACTCGGGGGCCGGTTGCGTCGTAGCCCGCGTCGCCCCGAGTGCCAAAACCTCACGCTCGCCCTCGGCCAAGTCGGAGACCGCGAGATCGAGATGCATCTGTTTGGGCACTCCGTCTTCCGGCCACGTGGGGGCCTCATAGTTGTCCACCTTGACGGCGGTCAACCAGATTGACCCGGCCTTCACGGCGTCAAAGGAGTCACTGCGAAACGCGACCTCGCCGTCGATGACCGCAGCCCAGAAGTCGGCCAACGGATGTGGATCCTCGCAGTCGAGAGAGACCGCCCCAAATCGAATGTGTTCTGTCATGGGCGTGAGTGTATCGAGGACCTACGACACGCGGTGAGCGACGGGCCGGCGGCGTAGGTACTCTGTGGTCAGCGAGCTGAGAGGACCAAGGTGCGCCGACTAACTTGCACGACCGTGATCGCCATTGTGATCACTGCGCTGTGCTCGCTGCCCTCGGGCAGTTCGCCCACGGCCAAGAATCTCGTCGTGACGCCGGCAGTGCGAGCGAGACTGCTCGCAACCGGGGCCGCGTCGCACCACCTCCCGGTCAAGGACTACCTCAGCCTTGCCAAGGGCGAGACGTACTACGCCTACGACGAGGCCAACAAGACGTACTACGCGGGCGCCGGGCTCGACCCCAGCCCCTCGTCCATGGCGGCTCAGGTAGGCGCACAAGACGATGGCGCGTACTACCTCTTCACCCGCGCCGCAGGCGCGTCGAAGTGGAAGATCTACGACGACGGACTCGGCGGTGCCGATGGCGCGAAGTGCCCGATCACTCTTCCCAGTGCCGTGCGCGCGGTCTGG
>DATHNV010000280.1:0-3293 GCA_035485615.1 Acidimicrobiales bacterium | reverse complement strand
CCGTCGGCCGCTCCCGGAGCGCCCGGCCTCAGAGATTCGCGCGGACTTGAACCGTTGCAGCCGAGTGAGTTCTAGTGAGTCCACTCATGCTGCACTCCTCACGGAGTTGTTCGGCCCGACTAACGCCGGACTTCCCTTTCGCGTGTCATCGCCAGCCGCTGAGTGAGACTCAGTCTGATGCTCGGCTCCACGCTTCACCGGGGCTCCAACTGAACCCAGGCTCGCCCATCGGGCGAGATTAATGGCGGCGTTGTCGTCGCGCTGGTGTGACGAGGAACACTCGTCACAGGTCCAGTGCTCCAACCAGCCAATTTCCTGCACGTGACCACAGTCGCAGCACGTCTTGGATGAAGGAAAGAAGCGATCGGCTTCGATCAAGGTGGACCCATACCAGGGGCACTTGTAACGAAGTTGACGACGGATCTCTCCCACTGCTGCGTCAGAGAGTCCCCTTCGGCGCGAACGTGCACCCGGGAGTCCTTTCTGTTGCAACAGTGACGCCGCATCCAGACCTTCGACCACAATCACGCCGTGGGTTTTGGCGAGGTTGGTAGTGAAGACGTGGATGGTGTGACGACGATGATGAGCGATCTGAGCGTGCAGGCGCGTAATCTTTGCGGCGGTCTCTTGGTACTGTCGTGAACCACGCGTGCGACGAGAGCGTTGGCGTTGGAGTCGACGCAGTTCGCCGAGGCGACGTTCGAGGGCTCGAGGGTTGGCGAGTTCGCCGATCACCTCGCTGGTGGTAGCGACCGTCGCCAGTCGTCGCACGCCCACGTCGACGCCGACGGTGGAGTCGCGGTGGGCCACACCGGCCTGCTGAGGACGAGCGACGCAGACTCTGACGGCTGCGACCAGGCGCTCACCCTGGCGCGAGACCGTGACCGACAGGACCCTCGCGCGATCACGGGCAATGAGCCGTTCGATGCGTCGGGTGTTCTCGTGGGTGCGGATCGTTCCGAGCACCGGCAACGTCAGGTGCCGTCGGTCGACTTCGAGGCGCAGGGGGCCGGTACCAAAGGAGAATCGGTCGCGGTCCTTGCCACGCTTCTTGAACCGGGGGAAACCGACTCGGCGACCTTTGAGAGTGCCCGCTCGCGACTTCTGCCAACGCCAGTAGGCGTCGGTCGCGCCGCGCACGCCGTCGGCGAAGACTTCCTTCGAGACCTCGGGCCACCAGACCTCACCCGTAGTTTGGTTGACGCAGACGGTGTCCTTCTCCGCGTTCCAGCGCTTCCGGAGGGAGTAGAAGGTGGGGGGTGCTCCTGGCTCACCGGTCTCGCGGTAGCGATCGAGTTCGGCCTTTATCTGATCAAGCGTCCAGTTAAAAGCTTTGCGACGAGCTCCGAAGAATCGGGCGATCTGGGCTGACTGTTCGTCCGTGGGATCGAGCGCGAAGGCGAAGGCCTGAATGATCTGGCCCTCGGGTGGCGAATACCTACGCGGCATCGTCTGACTCCTGAACGGCTGCCAGTGCTGTCCCCGCTCGGTGTGGCGCCGCACGACCACCATAGAGGTGAGCACAAAATGACCTCAGCACTTCAGTCCTGTCACGAACGAGATCGTCGTCGACGTCGGCGTTCTCCACCACGACCAGTCGTCGTGCGTTGGCTTGCAACGAAGCAGCGACGTAGTCGGAACCGAATCTAGCGAAGCGCTCACGGTCGCTTGCCGTTGAGACCGGAGCCAACTTCGGTGACGACGCGGTCAATCGAATGGCCCTGAGCCGTAGCCCAGACACTCACACGCGATACCTGGCGATCAAGGTCAACTCGTTGATCGGTCGACGACACGCGAGCGTAGATGACGGTAGAGCCCCGTTGCGACGGCGAAGTTTCCAGATCGCCCACCAGAATCAGCCGACCAATCTGACGCGCTGGCACTGGCAACGTTCCCTCTCGAACCACCGATGGTCGGTCTGGGGATGTATTCCCTGGAGGTTGGCCCACTCACTTAAATTCATTACTTCGCAGTCTCGCGGTGTGGTGTTACATCAAGTGGCAACCCGAGATCCGCCTCACTGTTGGGCGAACCACTGGCGCAATCGCTCTCCTTCGGGACTGTCACGGACCGCCCGTCGACTTCGGTCGATTCTCTTGGCCATTCCCTGGCGAGTGATGCCGTACATCTTGGCGATCTCTTCGATGGGCATCGTTTTGAACGTGAACTGCCAGAACGCGTCGAAGTCATCGCCGGTGAGACGACGAAGTTCCTCGATGACCCACGCCGGAGCATCATTCGGATCACTCACCGAGCGTGGGTCGGCAACCTCGTCCAGTTCAACCGACGAGTAGCGCCGCGACTGCAACTCTCGACTCAGTTGCACCACCTCGTGCGCCTTGGCTTGCGAGACGTTCAGTGCCTGGGCCAGTTCTCGTTTGGAGTAGGTCTTGGTGGGATTCGATCGTTGGAGTCGCTGGTACTGCAAGATGAGTCGCATCTCGGCGTCGCTCAAGCCCGCCTGCTGCTGGACCGCCTGATTGACGAGCTTGGTAATCCAGTAATTGGCGTATGTCGCAAACCGGTTGCCTTTTTGGGGATCGAATCGCTGAAGGGCGTTCACCAGTCCTTCGACGCCGGCGGCCTCTAAGTCCTCGTTGTAGAAGTGATAGCCCCGCTCCTGCACGCGTGCCCGCACCAGTCCGAAGGTTGCCCGCAGGAGGGTCGACTCGGCTTCCTGACCCTCTTGGCGTGCGCGCAAGAGTCGCACGCGCTCGGGCGTACTCTCCGGTCCACTCATCGTTGCGAGTACCGCACTCGCACGGCGCCCCTCTTGAATAATGGGATACAGGGTTCGCTCATCCTCCACAGAGAGCGGCGCCAACATGGCCATCGCCCCAATGAAGCCGTGCGAACCTTTGCTCACGAGGACGTCAGTGACGCGCGTTCGAGCAGCCACGCACGAAGGTCCCGCTCTGCGGCGTCGCCCTGATCAGTTTCGAGCAGTTGGACCCGCTCTTCGACGTCGCGGTCCACGGCGATGGCGACCTCGGGAGAGATTCGACCCTCCAGCATGTCGCGATTCACGTTCTTTCGTTCCGCACGTACGGCCGAGCGCAGGAGCTGGGCGACCACCGCGGTCACGTCGTAGGTGTTGTCGAGTTCTTCGACTACCAGTTCGCTCAGAACGCGCGCCTGCTCGTCGTCACCACGCCTCTCGAACTCGTCGATGAGTTCTGAGTTCATCGCGCCCGTGCTCAGAGCGTCGTAGATGTCACGCTGTACCTCGTCGAGGAAGTACGGCGCCACGAATCGATCCTTCAGATCCGAGGGGCCGTGCACGATCAGACGCA
>DATHNV010000279.1:0-9718 GCA_035485615.1 Acidimicrobiales bacterium | reverse complement strand
GCGGCCGTCGAGTGCTCCCATGGAGGCCTCCAAAAAAGATTGTGGTGACTCGATTGTAAGCGAGTCGAGGGGAATCTCTAAGAGCGATTCCGTCGCCAAAAGTACGGTGGTCTCGCGTGCGCGTGATAGTGGTCGGGGATGTTGCGCATGTGGTCGTCGATACTCCAGGCGGTGTCAACAAACTCCTCGTTGGCGACCTCGGCCAAGACTTGGTGTAGATGTCGCTTTACGTCGTCGCTGGGCAGCGCATCGTGGATCTTCCACACCACCATCGGCACCAAGCAGATCTCGCAGTCCGCGATCCAACAGACCTCATCTTCGAAGTAGCGCTTGGTGAGGACGGCCGCCTCGCAGAGTTCGCAGTCTCCGCTCACTGAACGGTGAGGGTAACCGTCGACTTGTAGGGGACCATGGTGCCGGCCGCGGGTGACTCCGCGATGACCTTGGTCCACTTGGTGGTGCCCGCGTCGTGGCCGGTCGTTGTGAAGTAGAGCACCGCTTTTTGCATGGCGGCGACGGTCTCGGCGTAGTTGTCGCCGACGACGTTGGGCACCGCTCGCGGCGCGGTTTGAGCCGTGGTCGTGGTGGTCGTTGACGTCGTCGTGGTTCCTGGCTGCGTCGTGGTGGTCGTCGTGGTCGCAGCGACCGCGCCCTTCGAGCGCTCGAGCACGACTGTGGCCCCGCGCGGCACCGCCAGTGGATCCGCCGTGTGACCGTAGAGGATGCGAGCCACTCGGTTCGACGGGATCACGTTGGAGTAGATGCGCTCGGTGGCCGGGCACGTCGCGGTCACGCTTTGCTTCTTCAGTTGTGCCACGGCCGCGTTGCAGGTCTCGCCGATCAACTTTCGCGACAGAGTGACGACGCCCGGCCCGCTGGAGACGTTCACGTTGATCACGGTGCCCGTTTTGGCCGACGTTCCGGCCTTGGGCGACTGGCTCACGATGTCATTGGCGGGCGAGGTGGAGTTCACGTCGTGGATGCTGAGCGTGTACCCACCACTCGTGATCGCACTGGCGGCCTGGGTCGTGGTCTGTCCGACCAGGTTGGGTACCGTGTGGCTCGACTTGAAGAGGCCGAGTTTCCATATGACACCCCCGGCGACCGCGAGCACCACGATGACGACCGCGGCGATCAGAAACCCTCCGCGTCGACTTGCCGTACGTGGCAGGTCGTACTGTGTGCCACCGAATCGTGGCGTGCGACCGAGCGGCATGCGCGGCGCCGGTGAGACACCGGCGCTCTGGACGCGCGTCGCGCGAGGAAAGGCACTGACGGCCGGCTGCGATCCCGTGATCTGTTCGGCCGACGGCGCGCTAAATCCAATGGAGCGGCGCGGTTCGGGCGCGGGTTCGAACTGCGCGAGGAGTGGCGTCTCCTCCGAACCGGGCCGCACGACCAGGGGACTCGCGTCACCCACCACGGCCCCGAGGCGCTGAGAGAACTGCTCGGCGTCCAGACGTAGCCGCGGGTCCGGTACGGCCGCTTGCGCCAAGACCATGTCGAGCGTGCCCAGTTCCAGTCTCACCGGTAGAGGTGTATCGAGGCGAGCGCGCAGCACGGCTTCGGCGGTCGATCCTTCGTAGGCCGCCGAGCCCGTCACGGCCTCAAAGAGAATGAGGGCGAGGGCGTAGACGTCGCTTTCACCCGTCGTCGGCTCACCCAGTGCCTGTTCCGGGGACAGATAGCGCGCATCGTTGATTGAGGCGCGCGCGCGATAGGAGCCAGTGAGTCCCGCGAGAGCAACATCGGTGACGCGAACGCGTCCTTCCTCGTCGAAGAGCAACTTGGACGGCGATAAGTTTCCGAGCACGAATCCGCGATCGTGCAAGTACGCGAGCGCACTCGCCACGTCACGCCCGAGGCGCGCGCCGTCATCCACGCTGAAACGGCGTCCCGACGCAAGGACGTCGTCGAGCGAACCGCCGCCCAGGTACTCGGTGATCATGAAGATCGCCCCGGCCTCTTGCCCACCGTCGTAGACGCGAGCTAAGTGGGGGTGACTCAGGGCAGCGGCGCGAATGATTCGGTCGCGGATGGCCCGGCGAATCTCCTCGTGCGCGGCCAAGTCCGCGAGCAGGACCTTGACGGCCACGCGGCGCTGAAGTGACAGATCTTCGGCCTCGTAGACCTCAACCGTCTGGCCGACTCCCAACAAACGGACAATGCGATATCGCCCGGCGAGCACATGGTCCGGAGAATATGTAGGCGCCATCGGCAAAACACTAGTGAAGGTGCGGCCCGGGCGACGGGCTAGGACGAAACGCTACCCGTCGCCAGCAGGCGCTCGAAGTTCTCGGCGGTCACGATCGGAACGCCTAATTCCTCCGCTTTGGTCAGTTTGGACGCCCCGGGCGCGTCTCCCACCACCACGCAGAAGGTCTTCTTCGAGACCGATCCGGGTGAGGTGCCACCCCGAGCAAGAATGGCCGCTTCGGCCTCTTCTCGGGTGTAACCCGGAACCGCCCCGGTGACGACGACTGCCTTTCCCGCCAGCGTCGCCTCGATGGTCGCGGCAACTCCAGGTTCGTTCAGCGTAAATCCCGACTCCGCCAGTCGGGTCATTCGTTCACGATTCTCGACTTCTCGACAGTACTGATAGATGGCTTGGGCGATGATGGGTCCCACGCCGTCCAGACCCTCCAACTCCTCGAGGGGTGCGCTCTCGAGGGAGACGTAGGTGTGAAAGTGCCGAGCCAGAACCCGCGCGGCGACCGGACCCACGTGTCGAATCCCGAGCGCCACCAGAACGCGGCTAAGAGGAGCGAGTTTCGCCTCGGCGATCGCTCGCACCAACGACATGGCGGAGAGTTCGCCGAATCCCTCGAGGTTGCTCAAGTCCTCCACCCGCAACGCAAAGAGGTCCGCCACGTCACTGATGAGTCCGGCCTGGAGCAACTGAAAGACCCGCTGCTCGCCGAGACCTTCGATGTCCAGTGCGCCGCGCGAGGCGAAGTGCACGATCTGTTCGAGCTGTTGTGCGGGACACGTCGGATTGACGCAGTAGGTGTCGCTCTCGGCGCCGCGACGCACGAGGGGTTGACCGCACTCGGGACAGTTGAGCGGAAACGTCCACGCCTTGGCGCGTCGCTTGCCGGGTTCCAGTACCGCCGAGACGACTTCGGGAATCACGTCGCCCGCCTTGCGCACGATCACCAAGTCGCCGGGACGAACGTCTTTGAGCTTGACCTGATCTTGGTTATGCAACGTGGCCATCGAGACGGTGGAGCCCGCCACGACGACGGGCTCGAGAACCGCGAAGGGCGTGGCGCGACCGGTGCGTCCGATCGACACCTCGATCGCTCGCAGGCGCGTGGTGCGCTCTTCGGGTGGGAACTTGCGTGCGATGGCCCAGCGCGGCGCGCGACTCGTGAATCCCAACCGCGCGCGCAGCGCCAGGTCGTCGACCTTCACGACGGCGCCGTCAATGTCGAAGGCGAGATCGTGGCGGTGTTCCTCGAACCAGTTGCTCCTAGCCACCATGGACGACGCACCGTGTTCGAGGCTGGACTGGGCGGCGGTGAGAAAGCCCCACTTGGCGAGTTGCGCGATGGTGTCGGTGTATGAGGTGAAGTGCCGACTCGCGTCTAGATCGACGAGTTGGTAAGCGAGAAACGACAGGGGTCGCTTGGCGGTGGCGGCCGGATCCTTCTGTCGCAGGCTGCCCGCCGCGGCGTTGCGCGGGTTCGCGAACTCCTTGAGTCCCGCCGCCGCCTGCTGCTTGTTCATCTCGACAAAGTCGCTTCGCGCAAGGAACACCTCACCACGAACCTCGACGCGCCCTCCCCGTTCGCCCTTGAGCGTGGCGGGCACATTCTTGATGGTGAGCACGTTCTGAGTGACGTCCTCGCCCACTCTGCCGTCACCACGGGTTGCCGCGCGCACGAGTTGACCGTCCACAAACAGAACGGACAGGGCCAAGCCGTCGATCTTGGGCTCGACGGCGAAGTCAATGGCGCTCGCGTCCGTGCCGAGCGACTTGGCCACGCGTTCGGCCCACCCCATCAACTCGTCGGCGCCAAAGACGTTGTCCAAACTGAGCATCGGTTCGTCGTGGACCACTGGCGAGAACATGGCCGGTACCGGTGCTCCGACGCGCCGCGAGACGGACTGCTCATCGGCTAGTTCTGGGTGTGCGGCCTCGAGATCCCGTAGTTCGCGAACGAGGGCGTCGTAGTCACCGTCGGGCAGGGTCGGCTCATCGTTGACGAAGTAGGCCTCGTTGTGGCGCGCGATCTCTTCTCGCAGCTGCGCGACACGAGACTTGGCGTTCACGCAAGCGAAACGATCGCCGCGCCCTCGACCACGGACGGATCGTCAACTCGGTACATCACGACCGACTGGCCCGCCGCCACCGGGCGGGCCGGCGCGGCCAACTCCAACCACGATCCTTCGCCGCGGCGCAGCGTGGCGAGCTGCGCTCGCCCGTGTGCACTGCACTGCACGAGCAACGACGTACCGTCGACCAACGCGTCGCCCGTGAAGCTGAGCGACTCGTCGTCCAGGGCGAGTGACGTCACGAGAATGTCCTCGAGGCGACCAACCTCGACTCGCCGGGCGATCAGGTCGACTCGCGCCACGTAGCGCTTCTCTCCGTCCCGGCCCGGGAGCACGCCGCGGCGCTGGCCCACGGTGACGAGCTCCGCGGCCGAAGACTCACCGAGGGTCTCGCCGGTGGCGACGTCGACGATGGTCGCACTCGTCAGCTCGGCTCGCGAGCGAAGAAACGCCTCTCGACCCTTGGACGCCTCAATGAAGCACACGTCCTGGCTATCGGGCTTGTCCCAGGTCCGCAGTCCCAGTCGTTCCGCCACCGCGCGCACCGCGCTCTTGTTCAGATGACCGATGGGAAGTAGCAACATGTTGAGTTCACGCTCGCCGAGGTACCCCAAGACATAGCTCTGGTCCTTCTGGTCGTCGGCGCCGCGCACGAGACGTCGTCGCCCGGCGCGCTCCATCACTTGGGCGTGATGCCCCGTCGCCACCGCGTCAAAGCCCAGTCGCTCGGCGCGATCGAAGAGCAAGTCGAACTTGATGTGACGGTTGCACTCAATGCAGGGATTGGGTGACTGTCCCTTGAGATGACCCGCGACGAAGGGAGCGACCACGTGGCGCTCAAACTCTTCGGTGTAGTTAAAGACGTGGTGGTCAATGCCCAAGACCTGCGCCACTCGACGCGCGTCGTCGACATCGGCGACCGAACAGCAACCCGAGTCCGACACGCCACCCCATAGTTTCAGCGTGGCGCCGGTCACGTCGTGACCGTCTTCCCGCAACAGGGCGGCCGCGACCGACGAGTCGACTCCCCCACTCATCGCTACGAGGACTTTCATGATCCCAGTCTGCCAGGCGCCACCGACACTCCCACCGAGCCCGAACGCCGCACTGTGACTCGCCGCAGCGGGCTACTTCTCGTCGTGGAGGCGGAACACAACAGAGGACACAATGCCGATCAGAGCATCGACGTCGGCGTCGGTCGTCTCGGCACCCATCGAAAAGCGCACCGAGCCGCGCGCGCGTTCGGGTGCGACGCCCATGGCGGCGAGCACGTGGCTGCTGACCGAGGCCCCGCTCGAGCAACTGGCCGCCGCCGCCGCGCAGACACCCTCTTGGTCCAAGAGGAACAACAGCTCGTCGCTCGCGAGCCCCTCGAACGTTACGTGCACCGTTCCCGGTACGCGGGCCGCGTTCTCCGCCGTGACGAGACATCCCGGCAGGAAGCTCAGGGCCGTGCCGAGCTTCTGCTGATACTCGAGTACCCGATCGTTGGCTTCTTCGAGCTCGCGCACGGTCTCGCGCAAGGCAGTCGCGAGTCCGACGGCCGCCGCCACGTCGACGGTGCCACCGCGATGTCCGCGCTCTTGGCCACCGCCGGGAACGACTCCCTCGTAGATGACGTCACTGCGCACGATGAGCGCGCCGCTGTTGACGGGTCCGCCCAGTTTGTGGGCACAGATCGAGACCATGTCCATCGAGCCCGTCACTACCGAGAGATCCAACCACGGCGCCGCCGCGACAGCGTCAGTGTGCGTGACCACATCCCCGAGCACCGACTGCACGACCGACGCGACGCCGTCGAGGGGTTGGCGCACGCCGGTCTCATTGTTGACCGCCATCACGCTCACGATCGCGGTGTTGTCGTTGAGGAGAGTGCGCAGCGCGTCGAGATCGACCACGCCCTCGTCATCGACGTCCAGGAAGTGCGCGCTCACCGTGTCGTAGTCGCCGGCGAGCGCCGCCGCCGTGTCGAGGACCGCGTGGTGCTCGACCTTGGAGACGATGAGCTCGGTACGAGCGTGACTTCGGCGGTGGTGATGGGTGACCCCGGCCAACGCCAGGAAGCACGACTCGCTGCCTCCGCCGGTAAAGACCACCCCGCCCGGTTTGGCGCCCAGGAATCCGGCCACTTCGTCCCTCGCGTCCTCGACGGCCCGTCGAGCCTCACGCGCGGCGCGGTGGCTACCCGAGGGATTACCCACGATCCCACGCTGCCAGCGCGCCATCGCCTCGCTCACGGCATCGCGACGAGGTGCGGACGCGGCATGGTCGAAGTAGTACTGCGGATTCATGCGACGAAGTAGGACTTCACGTTGGTGAACTCGCGCGCGCCCAACGCCGACAGCTCTCGACCGAAGCCCGAGCTCTTCGTCCCGCCAAAGGGCAGTTCGTTCATCGACGCCACCATGGCGTTGGCGAACACCGTGCCCACGTCCAGTCCGGCAATGGCTTCGTCAATCTCTTGGTTGTCCTGAGCCCAGACCGATCCGCCGAGTCCCCACGGAGTGTCGTTCGCGATTCGGATCGCGTCGGCTAGGTCGCGGGCCTGAATCACGACCGAGACCGGACCGAAGAGTTCCTCGCAACTAGCCCGCGAATCAGCGGGTACGTCGGTAAGGACCGTGGCGGGATAGTAAAAGCCCCGACGCGCGGGCGACTCACCACCGGCCAGAACAGTGGCTCCGGCCGCGATAGAGGAACTGACCTGGCCAGCGAGTAGTTCTCGCTGCGTCGCTGAGACGAGTGGGCCGAGCTCGGTGGCCGGGTCCATCGGGTCGCCGAGGCGAACCGCGCCCATCGCCTCGGCGTAGCGTCCGAGGAACTCATCGGCCCTCTCGCGCACCACGATGAAGCGCTTGGCGGCGATGCAGGCCTGACCGTTGTTTTGGATGCGAGCAGCGACCGCCATGGCAACGCTGAGATCCATATCGGCCGACGAGGCGACGACGAAAGGATCCGATCCTCCCAGTTCGAGCACGCACTTCTTTAAGTTCTTGCCCGCCTCGGCGGCGATCGAACGCCCCGCGCGATCCGATCCGGTCAGGGTCACGCCCACGACACGCGGATCCGCGATGATCGAGGGCACCTGGTCGATCTCGACGAACACCGTGGTGAGTACGCCCGCGGGGAATCCGGCGCGAAGAAAGAGGTCCTCGATGTAGCGCGCGCACCCCGGCACGTTGGGCGCGTGCTTAAACACCACGACGTTGCCCGCCATGATGGTGGGCACCGCCATGCGCACGACTTGCCACAGCGGAAAGTTCCAAGGCATCACCGCAAAGATCGCACCGATGGGCTCGTAGCGCAGACCGCTGCGCGAGCCCTTGGTGGGGATGTCCTCGGCTTGGAGCATCGCTTCGGCGTGCTCGGCAAAGTAGCGCATCGTGGCCGCACACTTCATCGCCTCGCCCTTGGCCGCGGCGAAGGTCTTTCCCATCTCGCTCGTCATCAACTCGGCGACGACTGGGATCTCACCCTCAAGCAGTTCCGCCGCGCGGGTCATGTAGGTGGCGCGTTCGGCGAAACTCGCGCCGCGCCACTTGAGGTAGGCGCCGTGCGCGCCCTCAAGCGCGCGATCAATACCGGTCGCATCGAGGACGGGGTACTCGGCGATGATCTCTTCGGTGGCGGGATTGATCGCGACAAAGGGCATGGCCCCAGTCTGCCAGCAAAAACAGGCGTTCAACCGGGTTGCGACGGGTCAGACCCGCCCGTTTGCTCCTCGGCGTCGCCCTGATTTCGTCGGGGTCGTAGGGCGAACCACCAGACCGAGACGATCGTCGCGAGCGCCCCCAAGACCCCAATGCTCGACTTCACTTTCGACATCCGCCCATCGTACTAACGACGAAGCCGGAGGCCATTGGCCTCCGGCTTGGTCACGCTGAGGGGGTAAAACTAGTCCTGCTTGAGCGCTTCGATCGTGAGCTCAATGACGACCTTGTTACTCACGACGAGTCCGCCGTTGTCCAACGTCGCGTTGAAGTTGACGTTGAAGTCGCGACGGTCGATGTCGGTCTTCGCCTCGAAAGCGATGGTCGTGGCACCGGGCTGCATGCCCGGGCTGGTGCCCAGGTACTCAAGGTCAAAGGTCACCGACTTCGTGACGTCTTTGATCGTGAGGTCAGCGACCATCTCATAGTCGTCGCCGCCCTTGGACGTGATCTTGGTCGACTTCAAGGTCAGCGTGGGGTAGGTCTCGAGTTCGAGGAAGTCCGAACTCTTGAGGTGGCCATCGCGCATCTCATTGTGGGTCGTGATGCTGCCGGCTTGAACCGTCGCGTCAACACTGGAGTTCTCAATCGTGTCGCCGAGGGTAATGACGCCCGTAAAGTCCGTGAAATTGCCACGTACCTTCGATGCGACCAGGTGACGAGCGATAAAATCAATGTTGGTGTGGACGGGGTCGACCGTGTAAACACCGGGAGCGGGAAGGGTGCTCATGGGGGTTTCTCCTTGTTCTAAGGGCACTTTTTGTGCTTCCCTCAGTATACTTGCTTGTGCAACTACTTGTCAAGCAGTTGCTGTATGAACAGTATCTTCCCCTATAATGAAGTGGTGACGTTGTCGACCTCGTGCCCCTCCGGAGATGAAAAAGTCATCCTCTTTGGGCTGCTCTTGGAGACCAACGCCCGGCTCTCGCGAGATTTTGCGGCCGAGCTCGAAAAGAGCTGCGACCTGCCTCTTGCCTGGTTTGACGTTCTCTTGCAACTTCACCAGAGCGACAATGGGCGACTCAAGATGAGCCAGATCGCCGATGCCATTGTGCACTCCAGCGGCGGCACCACCCGTCTGATCGATCGCCTCGAAGAGGCCCACCTCGTGCGACGCGAGCACTGCGCGGCCGATCGGCGCGCCATCTGGGTGGCCATCACGGACGAGGGAACGGCGAAACTGGAAGAAGCACTCGCGGTGCACGTGCGCTACCTCGAGGAGAACCTCGCCACGCGCTTGGATGGCACGGAACGCCAGACGCTCCGCGATCTTCTGGGTAAACTCAACGCGCCGCGTTAAGCCTTGACGACCCACGCCATGGCGTGGCGCTCGTCGTCGAGATCCAGTGGCGTCCCCTCGCCCGCGCCTGGAGTTGATTCCACGTGGGTCGCGAGAACTTCGCTCGCAAGGGCGGCAAACTCATCGCGCAGATCGTCGAGGCCCACCACATGCAAGACAATGCGGTCGGCGACGTCAAGGCCCGAGTTCTTTCGCAGATCCTGTATCTGGCGCACGACGTCGCGCAGATAGCCGCGACGGCGTAGTTCGTCGGTGAGTGTGAGATCCAACGCCACTACCTCTGCCCCGTCGCGCGAGACCGCGAAACCCGCCTGACCTTTGACGCGCAGATCCACGTCGTCACCCGACAGGTCGAAGTCTCCACTCGACAAGGTGACGCGCACACTGCCCCCCGACTCCAGCGCACTCGCGGCACTCTGGGCGTCGAGGG
>DATHNV010000278.1:0-3082 GCA_035485615.1 Acidimicrobiales bacterium | reverse complement strand
TGGCGCGGCGATCCGCCCCACCCGCGCGTCGGGCGACCGAGAAACGCCAGCGTCTCGATGAAGCCGACTCCGTAGGTCGTCGAGACCTCGACGATGCGACATTGGGCGAGCTCGTACACGCGGTCCATTGATTCGAGCGCGACGTAACAGCGGTCCGCCTCCTCGGGGTGCAGGTCCGCGAAGCGCCGGGCCATGGACTCCAGGTCTCCCCCGATGTCTCTCGCGATGAAGAGTGCCGCCTTGACCCACGTCTCCCAGGGCACGTCGCGCTCTTGGGGCAACAGGGCGAAGGCATCGAGCGCTTCGTAGATCGGACCGAGCGACGACAGTCGTCGAGCGAGTAGGACCCGCCGCAGCGCAAAGAGTCGCAGGGTATCGAGCGCCTCGTCGTCGAGCCCGCGGCGAAAGAGGTCCGCGCCCTCGTCGCCGTCCGCCACCACTGAGCGCACGACGCCGGCCACCAGATCATCGTTGGCTTCGGCCCGAAAGCGAATGAGTTCGGCCGCGATCGACTGGTACGGGCTCTGTTCCAACTGACTGACCAGTGCGCTCATCCGATCGCTCAGGCTCATGCGAAAACCCCGGGGGCGCGCTGGGACATTCCACTACGGTACCCACCCGCGCAACCCGTCATAGAGTGCCGATATGGATGACGTCACCCCCGAGATTGCCCAGATCACCATCGACACGACCCACGCCCGGGCGAGCGCCGAGTTTTGGCGCGCCCTCCTAGGGCTGGTCTACCGCGAAGGTCACGAGCCGCGCGCCGACGGTGAGGACGATCCCGCCGGTCACGACTGGCTGAACCTCTACTCGCCGCTCAACCGGCGCACCCTCGCCTTCCAGCAGGTCGACGAACTTCCACGCTCGACGTGGCCGGACGACACGATTCCTCAGCAGATGCACCTCGACCTCACGGTGCCCACGCGCGAAGAGCTCGACGCGGTACACGCCAAGGTGCTCAACCTCGGCGGCGAGCTACTGCTCGATCGCACGCAGTCGAACGACGAACCGCTGCGGGTCTACGCGGACCTCGACGGACATCCGTTCTGCATCTTCGTCCTCGACGAGAGTTGAGAGCGGCTTAGTTCTCGACCCGGCGCGCGAGAAAGACGGGAATCGTGCGCGACGTGCGTTCCTGGTAGTCGGCGTAGGGCGGATAGGCCTTGACCGCACGTTCCCACCACTGCGCGTACTCATCGCCCTCAATCTGGCGCACCGTCACCGCAAAGGGTTCGGGTCCATCTTGGAGTTCAACGTCCTCGGGATAGGCCACGAGGTTGTAGTACCACAGAGGGTTCTCCGGAGCCCCGCCCTTGGACGCGACGAGCGCGTACTCCCCCTCGTGCTCGACGCGCATGACGGGAGTCTTTCGGATCTTGCCACTGCGGTGCCCGCGCGTGGTGAAGATCACGATGGGCATATCGGAGTCGCCCAGGGTGTTGGCGCGCGCGCCACCCGAACTCTCATACTCCTCAACCTGGTTGCGTACCCACTCCGAGGGACTGGGCTCGTACTCACCGCTTGGGGTCATGGCGACCTCCTCTCAACGACCGACGACGCCGACCCTATCGGGTCCTCTCAGACGTGGACGGCGGCCGGCTGACTGGGGGCACCCTGAGCCACGAAGTCCTTGGGACGAATGAAGACAAAGGCGCACAGCGCTCCGGCCAGGGCGAGGATGCCGCTCACGATGAAAAGGTCGTTGAGGGAGTTGGCAAAGCTCGAACGCAGTCCCCCAAAGACAATGCCGTGGGCCGAAGGCGGAACGGCTTTTAGAACCCGTGAGACGTAACCCTCCTTCACGTTGAGCACGAGCAGGTTCATGTCCGCGGTCGACAGGTGCAGGGGTGCGAGCGAGGAGTGAAGTCCGCTCGTGAGCGTCGAGGTGAAGATCGTCCCGTAGGTCGCGATGCCCACGGCGATCCCGATCTGGCGAAACGTCGTGTTCACACCCGAGGCCATGCCCGAACGTTCTGGTCGGACCACGCCCACGGCCGTCGAGGCCAGCGGCGGATTGACCATCCCCGATCCAAAGCCGGCGATGACGAAACCGAGGATGAGGTGAGTCCACGAGGTCGTCGCGGTGAGCCCTCCCATGAGCAGCAGGCCAATACCGACCAGGGCGAGTCCGGGGCCGATGAGCCAGCGAACGGGCATGTGACTGCTTAGTCGCCCCGCGATGGTGGCCGAGACCAACGTACCCCCGCTGAGAAAGAGCAGGCGCGCACCCGTGCCCAACGCCGAGTACCCGAGGGCGTACTGCAGGTACAACACGAGGTACACCAACATCGCAAACAGAGATCCGTTCATCGCAAAGGCGACCGCCAGACCTCCCGAGAACGTCGGTATTTTGAACAGCGACAGGTCGAACATGGGGTGTGCGACGCGGTGCTCGGTCATGATGAAGGCGACGAGCAAGGCGACGGCAACTCCCAAACACACCCAGACGCCGGTGTCACCCCAGCCCTGTTCGCTCGCGCGAATCAGTCCGTAGACGAGCGACACCAGTCCGAGCGTGAGCAGGATGAATCCCGCCCAGTCCGGCCGCGACGCGTCAGGCGTCTTGGACTCTTCGACCTGCCACAGTGTGATGGCGATCGCGATGATGCCGATGGGAATGTTGACCAAGAAGATGGCGCGCCAGTTGATGCCGCTCGTGATCACGCCACCCAAGATCGGACCGAGTGCGACGGCCACGCCGGTGATCGCGCCCCACACACCGAAGGCGACGCCACGATCCTTGCCCCGAAAGCTGTGGGCGAGCAGGGCCAGCGACGTCGAGAACAAGATCGCGCCACCGACACCTTGGGCCATGCGCGACAGGGTCAGCATCAACGGCGATTGGGCGAATCCGCACAGCAGTGAACCCAGGGTAAAGATCACCAAGCCGATGGTGAACAAGAGGCGTCGGCCGTAACGGTCGGCCAGAGCCCCGGCCGTCAAGAGCAACGACGCCAGGGTCAGAGCGTAGGCATCAACGACCCACTGAACGTCCGAGAAACTCGCGTGAAGTCCTCGTTGAATCTCGGGTAGGGCCACCGTGACGATCGTCACGTCGAGCAGCAACATGAATGTCGCC
>DATHNV010000277.1:0-4789 GCA_035485615.1 Acidimicrobiales bacterium | reverse complement strand
ACCAGTGCACCCCCGTGGTGCCCTCGGACACCTACACCGTCGAGCAGACCTTTACCAACCAAGCTCACATCTACGCGGTCACGGGTCCGAACCAAGAGATCAAGTCCATGAACCACGTGATTCGGGTCCTGCAGATCGTGTTCTTGGCGTTGGCGGCGGTGTTGCTACTGAGTGCGCTGGTGCTCATCCTCAACACGATTCGGATGGCTATCTTCTCGCGCCGACGCGAGGTCTCGGTGATGAAGTTGGTCGGGGCGACGAACTGGTTCATTCGGGTCCCCTATATCACTGAAGGCTTCATTCAGGGCCTCTTGGGCTCGGCTGTGGCGATTGGCTTGGTGAGCTTGGCCAAGGTGTTCTATCCGTTGCACAACGAGTTCGCCTTGAACTCATCGGCGCTGCTCGGCACGAACCTTGTCGTGTTGATTGTGGGTGTGCTGATCGGCTCGGTGGGATCGGCTATCGCGATCCGCCGCTTCCTCGACGTTTAGTTCTTGTCCTCGTCGAAGTCGAGGGCGAGAGAGTTCACGCAGTAGCGCAGCCCCGTGGGCGTCGGACCGTCGTTAAACACGTGTCCCAGGTGGCCACCGCACGCTGAGCAGAGAATCTCGGTCCGCTCGCGAAAGAGTGAGCGATCGGTGCGCTCGATGATGGTGCCCGGCTCGCACGAGTCAAAGCTGGGCCACCCGCATCCCGAGTCGAACTTCTGTGCGCTTGAGAAGAGCACCTGCTGGCATCCGCCACACCGAAACACGCCGTCGGCGTCTACGTGGAGCAGCGAGCCGCTAAAGGGTGCCTCGGTCGAGGCCTTGCGCAAGACGGCGTAGCGATCGGGCGTGAGCTGGTCGCGCCACTCGCTCTCGCTCTTCTCCACGTCAAAGGTCACGTAGAAAGTGTAGAAGTCACCCCGAGGAGTAGTTCGGTCGTGGCGCCTCTTTGTAGGCCGGCGGAAACTCCGCTTCACCATTAAGCAGGCGCGTAAATGCTCCGGCCAGTCCTTCGGGGTCGAGACCGAGCTCGGCCAGCAACAGGTCGGGCTTGTGATGCTCGAGGTAGGCCCGCGGGACGCCGAGGATGCGCGTCGTGGGGTGAGCGAGCCCGAGTTCCTGGGCCCGGAGGCGAATGGCCGAGACCATGGCGGTGCCCGCACCACCGTGACGGGTGGCGTCCTCGACGGTGATGATGCGCTCGTGGTTGAGCGCGTCGTCGATCATTCGCGGATCGGCGGGCAAGACTCGCACGTCGTACAGGGTGACCTTGGACGCGTCGGCCCCCATGCGCTCGAGCGCCGCGTAGGAGTTCGGCGCCATCTTGCCAACGGCCAGTACGCAGAGAGATCCGTCACCTTGGACGACGCGGCGCGCCTCGAGCCCGTCGCCGACTCGGCCGTCGAAGGGCTGGGAGTCCGTCTTGGGATAGCGAATGGCGCTCGGTCCAGGCAGGGACAGCGCGGTCTCGAGCATGATCGGGAGTTCGTCGGCCGTCGACGGGGCGAAGATCGTCATGTTGGGAATCGCGAGGCAGAGCACGATGTCGAGGAGCCCGTGGTGGCTCGGTCCGTCGTCGCCCGTGATGCCGGCGCTCTTAAAGACGAACACGACGGGCAAGTTGAGCAGACCCACGTCGAGGTGAGCCTGATCGAAGGCCCGGGAGAAGAAGGTGGCGTACATCGCCACGACTGGTTTGAGTCCGCCCATCGCCATACCCGCCGCCGCGGTGACGGCGTGCTGCTCGGCAATGCCGACGTCAAAGAACCGCTCGGGGTAGCGACGTTCGAAGTCGAGCAGTCCGGTCGGACCGGCCATGGCTGCGGTGATGGCCACGATGCGATCATCCGCGGCGGCCTCTTTGACCAGTGACTCGGCGAAGACCTCGGTGAACGAGGCCGCCTTGGTGCCGGCGATCTGGGCGGCCGGCAGTTTGTAGTCGTGCATCTTGAGGTCGTCGCTGACCGCGGGCTGATAGCCGCGGCCCTTTTGCGTGATGGTGTGCACGACGATGGGTCCGTCCCAGTCTTTGGCGCTCTGGAGCGCGGTTTCCAGGGCCTGGATGTTGTGACCGTCGAAGGGTCCGACGTAGCGCACGCCGAGGTTTTCGAAGAACGTGTGCGGCGTCACCATCTCACGCACCACCGTGGTGAATCCGTCGATGCCGTAGTACGCGGCCTTGCCCACGCGAGGCAGGTGCGGCACGAGACGACGCAGGCGCTCGCGAAAGGTGAGGTAGCGACGGTTCATCCGCAGGGAGGTCAGCGACTCGGAGAGCTTGGAGACGGTGGGGGCGTAGCTACGTCCGTTGTCGTTGAGCACAATGACCACGCGTTCGTTCGAGTGGCCGAGGTTGTTGAGCGCTTCGTAGGCCATGCCGCCGGTGAGCGAGCCGTCGCCCACGACCGCGACTACGTGGCGAGTACCGCCGTGTCCGGCGAGTTCGCCCCGCTGTTCGAGGGCGATGGCGAGTCCGTGGGCGTACGAGAGGGCGGTCGAAGCATGACTCGACTCGATCCAGTCGTGCTGGCTCTCCGAGCGATTGGGGTAGCCCGACATGCCCCCACGCTGGCGCAGGTTCTTAAAGCCGTAGCGACGACCGGTGAGGAGCTTGTGCACGTAGGCCTGGTGCCCGGTGTCCCACAAAATGATGTCGTGGGGCGAGTCGAAGACGCGATGCAACGCGATCGTGAGTTCGACGACGCCCAGATTCGACCCGAGGTGTCCCCCGGTCTTGGTGACGCTCGAAATGATGAACTCGCGGATCTCGTCGCTGAGTTTGTCGAGTTGGTGATAGGAGAGCGGTCGAAGGTCGGCGGGCGTTTCGATCGACGGCAATATCACGGCACAAAGCCTACCGTCGCGAATCGCCAAGAATCTGCGCTGCTCTCAGCCCGCGAGAGTCGTAGCGAGTCCGCTGCACTCATCGCGGCCTACGCTCAAGCCATGACGTCACGTGTCGCGAACTTTACTTTTGATGCGCGAGATCCCATCGCCCAAGCTCATTGGTGGGCGCAAGTCGTTGATGACTTTCACCTTGTTCCGGAGGGGGAAATGAACGATGACGACGCCGAACTGCGTGGGCCTGGCGGGCGGTCACTCGAGTTCATCAAGGTCGCCGATCCCAAAATCGTCAAGAACCGTATGCACATGTGCCTGCGACCCGTCAGAACGACCTGTGATGCCGAAGTCGAACGTATCGTCGGCCTGGGCGCGACGGTCGTGGACGATCGACGAGGCCTGGTCGATGGTGGATGGGTCGTCTTGGCCGATCCGGAGGGCAATGAGTTCTGTGTGCTTCGAACGACAGCCGAAGACGCGGGAATCATCTAGCCCCGTTTGGGGCGAGTTAGTCCGACGAGGACGTAGTGGAACTCGACGGGCTGGTTGAGGTTCCACTCGACGTTGAGGCGGGCGTCGCACTGCTCGACGACGAGGATGGGACCGAAGCCGTCTCGGACTTCGCCGGTGACTCGGACTTGGACGAAGACTCTGACGAGGACTTGCGACTGTCGTTCTTGTAGAACCCGCTGCCCTTAAAGGCGATGCCGATGGACGAAAAGACCTTTCGCAGCGGGCCCTCGCAGTGCGGGCACACACTCAAGGGCGCATCAGTGAACTTCTGGACGGCCTCTACGCGCTGGTGACACTGCTGGCACTCGTATTCGTAGGTGGGCATGACAGAACTCCGTTTAAGACAGATTGGACAGTGAGTCTACCGGTCGCCCGTCGATCGCTGGGCGGTGGCCTAGCATGACGCGGTGGACGACTTCCACCAACTCAGGCGCGGCGGACCAGCGGGAACGCCCTTTCCCCGCGACGTCGGGCCCGGTGAAGTCAGTCAGCGACGCGCCCTCGCGCGGGGCCGGGTCAGCATGCTTGCCTCCACCACCGAGGCGGTCGCGGCCAACACCTTGAATAAGGGCGACGTACTGGCCACCGCGCGCGTCGCGGGAATTCAGGCGGCCAAGCGAGCGGTGTCCTTGTTGCCGATGGCCCATCCGGTGCTCGTGGGCAACGTGTATCTGAACTTTACGATCGGCGACACGTATGTCGAGATCGAAGCGGGTGTCGACACCATCGATCGAACGGGCGTCGAGATGGAAGCGCTGACCGCGGTCACCGTGGCCGCCCTCACGATCTACGACATGTGCAAATCCAGTGACCGCACGATGACCATCGATCAGATCGCGCTGTGGGAGAAATCGGGGGGCCGCTCGGGAACATGGCGTCGCGATGACTCACAGGGCGACGGCCTCGTGGGGGCCTAGCTCGTTCGCCACTACTCTCGTTGCGATGAGTACCATTCGCGGCGGTGTGGAGCAGAGTCGTGAGCGTCTGGTGGCGCTCGTGCTGTTGTTGCAACGCGCGTGGCAGTACGGGGCACTGACCCAAGAGGAGATCCTGCGCGAGCTCACGATCGACGAATACCCGGTCGCCGCCAAGGGTCCGCGGAAGATTCGCGCCTACGAGGGCACGGACTCCACCGTGCGCCAGAAGTTCGAGCGCGACAAGGCGCGGATCCGCGAGTTGGGCTTTGCCATCGAGACGGTGGCGAATGAGGACGGTCTCGTGGGCTACAAGATCGACCCGTCGAGTGGCTACGCCCCGCCGATCTACTTCACGCGCGACGAAGAGCGGGTGGTTCGCTTAGCCCTACGGTTCTGCGGATTTGGCAAGTCCGGGGCTTTCAGCGTCTTTAACGACGTGCCCGCGAGCGACGGGGGACTCGAGGTCTCGAACTACTACACGCCCGTGCTGCGGGCGCTCAATCTGCGTCGAGTCCTTTCGTTTGGATACCT
>DATHNV010000276.1:0-2935 GCA_035485615.1 Acidimicrobiales bacterium | reverse complement strand
CCCGCCGAAGAGTTCAAGGTTGTAGCTCAGGGCGATGAACGCGCCGACGGCGATGAAGACGGCCATGTAGTAACTGACGATGAACATTCCTGAGATCCCCAGACCGACGGCGCCGCCCAGACCGACCACGGCGGCGCCAATGAGCTGCCAGGAGGGGATCGTCGTGCGCAGTGGTCGACCCTGGAGTTCGTCGAGGGCGTGCGCGCCGATCCCGAGCGCGAGGAAGAAAGCGACGAGCGTCTCGGCGTAGCGCGTCACGTTCACCGGACCAACCAGGCACGCGCCGACCGTGACGAGCGCCAGATGCAGCATGGTGTAGGGCGGATGTAGCAGCGTCCACCACTCACGCAGTCGAGTCGAGCGAAGGAAGCGCGGCTGGGCGTAGAACGAGGGGCCGGTCGCCGAATCCGATGGGGACGACCCGCTCGACACGACTACGCCGACCGATAACCCCAGATGACGACGCCCCCACCGAGGCTCATCGTTCGATACTCAACGTGCTCAATACCGGCGTCACGCCACGCGGTGAGCGTCCAGTTGAGGGGGTACGACTTGTAGTGCGCCGAGATACTCGGCCCGAGAAATCGCCCCACATCCCACCACGCACGACCACCGAGCGCGTAGCCCGCCACCGGCAGGACGAGTCGCGTGTACAGCCACCAGCTCCAGCGCCAGCCTCGGTTCTCGGGCACCGCGAACTCGAGACTCGCGATACGCCCACCGGGCTTCACGACGCGTGCGAGTTCGACGAGGGCGGCCTGTGGATCGGCCACGTAGCGCAACAGATAGGTAAATGTCATCGCGTCGAAACTGGCGTCGGCAAAGGGCAGTTGCTCGCCGCGTCCCTGGACGAGCGTGATGCGCTCGGTGAGGTCGGCTCGACGAACGTTGAGTTCGCCTTGTTTCAACATGTCGGCGCTGAGGTCAAGTCCGACGATGCGCGCTTCGGTCTTTTTCGCGAGCCTCTTCGAGACGGCGCAGGGACCGCACGCGATGTCCGCCACGGTGTGCGGATGACTGGAGATCAGGGTGTCGACCATGGTCGCTCGCCAGCGCGCGTCCTGGCCAAAGGACAAGATCGCGGCCAGCAGGTCATAGCGCTGGGGCAGCGGCGCGAAGAGGCGCTGGGCGAACTGGTTGGGCTGTCGGCGCGAGGCGGAGACGCTGCGGCTCATGACCTCACAGCGTGGCCAGCACCGAGCGCAAATACTCCTCGAAGGGTTCGTAGTACCACGACTCGTCGTAGCGCACACCGTTGACGAAGAAGGTCGGCGTCCCGTTCGCGCCCGAGCGAATCGCACCCTCCAAGTCGGCTTCGACGCGAGCGTTCGGCGCGCCGCTCTCGAGTGCTGACTCCACCTTGTCGAGGTCCGCGCAGACGTCTTTGACGTACCCGCGCAGCGCCTCAGTCCCGAGTGAACGCTGATTCTTGTAGAGCGTGTCGTGCATGGCCCAGAACTTGTCTTCCCCCTGCTCGCCAACCGCTTCGGCGACCTCGGCCGCCGCCTGGGCGTGCGGGTGCACCTCGGCCAAGGGCAGGTTGCGAAAAATCAGCCGCATAGAGGACTCGAAGGTGTTCAGCAGTTTCTCCACGATCGGAAAGGCCTGGCCGCAGTACGGGCACTCGTAGTCGCCGTACTCCACGACGGTCAGTTTGGCCTCGGGTGTGCCGCGTACGTGATCGTTGGGACCAACTGGGTTGACGAGGTTTGCGCTCACTTCAGGGCCTCCACTGCACTCAGGGCGCCGTCGGCGCCGGGACTCACTCCGACCGGAGACACGTAGCTCCAGGCGATGTTCTTGTCTTTATCGATCACAAAGAGAGCCCGCTCGCAGGTTCCGGTCTTCTCGTCGTAGACGCCGTAGGCCTTGGCCGTCGCGCCTTTGGGTTGAAAGTCGGCGAGCAACGGGAACTCAATCTTGTGCTGCTCGCGAAAGGCCGTGTGGCTCCACGCGCCGTCGACTGAAATACCGATCAACTGAGCGTTGTGCTGCTGAAAGAGTTTGCTCGCTGCTTCGAACATCGAGAGTTCGTCACCGCACACCGGACTCCAGTCGGCGGGGTAAAAGATCAGGACGGCTGGTCCCTCGATCTCGGACAGGCTGAGCGCCTGATCCGGGGTTGCGAGCAACGTGAAATCGGGAGCCGGTGTCCCACTAGACAACGCCATTCCTTCTCCTCTCGATTTGAGATATTGCCGAGACTAGACGAGTAGCCCTCGAGTCCGTTCGCTCAATCCATGTAGGCGCCACCGTTGACCGAGATTGCTTCGCCGGTGAGGAAACCGGCCGCGTCCGATGCGAGAAACGCTACGACCTTGGCCACATCTTCGGGGGTCTCGAGGCGCCCGAGCGGTGTGGCGTCGATCCACATCTGTCGCACCGCGTCGGGCTCCACACCACGCAGATCGGCTTCCCATGCGAGTTCGCGAGTCTGCATGGCCGTCGCCACGAATCCCGGGCACACACAGTTCACACGTATGCCGTACGGTGCGAGCTCGTACGCCATCGCCTGGGTCAAACCGAGTACCGCAAATTTGCTCGCCACGTAGTCCGATAAGAAGGGCACACCACCGGCCTTGGCAGCCATCGAGGCGGTATTGATGATCGCGCCGGGAGCGCCCAGGGCGATCATGGCGCGTGCCGCGGCTTGTCCGCAGTAGAACACGCCGTACGTGTTGACGTCAAAGGTGCGCCGCAAGTCGGCCGGGGACACGTCGATAAAGTTCTGCATCTTGGAGATGCCCGCATTCGACACCCACACGTCTAAGCGTCCGTGTTGGGCGACGATCGACTCCACGAGGGTCCGACAGGAAACCGGATCCGTGACGTCGAGACCTTGCGCTTCGGCACCCTCGATCGCACTGGCCGTCTCGATGGCGCTGGCGACGTCGACGTCGGTCACGATGACGTGATGACCGTGTCGAGCGAGCTC
>DATHNV010000275.1:0-2799 GCA_035485615.1 Acidimicrobiales bacterium | reverse complement strand
GGTGCGCGCATTCGCCAGTCCGCCCACGCGCGCGGGCTTGACGCAGAGCATCGTTGCTGCTTCGTAGTTCACGATCTGGCGGAGGTCACGCAACGAGCGCACTCCCTCATCCAGACTGAGCGCGACGTCCAGACGCGCGGCCAACTTCGCGTGGTCCACGACGTTGCCCACCGCGTAGGGCTGTTCGACCGCGTCCACGCGCGCGAATCGCGAGACGGAACTTAGTAGTTCGAGCACCTCGTCGTCACGCGTCGCTGAGCAGTTGAAGTCGAGAAGAACGGGAACCGCTAACTCGCTCAATCGCTGCTGCGCCGCGGCGCTCAACGCTCCCGGCGCGCACTTCACGCGCACCCGTTGCACTCGCTGGTCGACCTTCCACTCCTCATCGTCAAGGATCGAGACCGTTCCTTGCCACGGGGTCTCACCGATGGGCGCCCACGTGTCTTCTACGAGCACCGCATCTCGTCGCATCTCGCGATCGAGCAACGCCATTTCGATCAGCGCGTAGGCCGCGTTGTCGCGAGGCGACGCCGACCCCAAGCGCGCCACGCGGCTCCAGTGAGGAAGATCCCCCTCGCGCTGGACCACACCCTCCAGGCGAGCGAGTGCGCCACGAAGCGCGTCCAGCACGTCATCGAACCCCGGGTCACCGTTGAGCGCGCGTGGCTGGGGCGAGATCTCACCGACGCCGTCAACCCCGTCGTGCACGATCCGCAAGAACAAGCGCGCTCGTTCGTCGTGCGTTTCGAAGCTCGCACGAATCGGACGGGCGAGCTCGCCGACCTGGTGAAAGAGTGCCGCCTCCATCCGATTCACCCTACGGTTACTGGTACGGTGGTCGCCGCAGCCCGGATGGCGGAATTGGCAGACGCGGAGGCCTCAAAAGCCTTTACTCGAGAGGGTGTGTGGGTTCGAGTCCCACTCCGGGCACGCTCCTCGACGCCGATTCAATTACCTTGGACGCTATGGCGGACATCGCAACTCTCCCCTTTCGTGACGATATCGTCGCTCTTTTTCCCGGCCAAGGTTCGATCAGTTCGGGCGCCGGTCGGGCGTGGCAGTCATCGAGGCACTGGGGCCTCGTCGATCACGTCGGCGAGATCGCCGGGGTCAACGTCGAGCGACTACTGCTCGCCGCCGACACCGAGGAGGTCGTGCGAACCGACAACGCGCAGTTGGCCACCTTCGCGCTGTCGCTGGTGGGCTACCACGAGTTGCTCGACCTGGGTGTTCGTCCTCGCTACCTGCTCGGACACAGCCTGGGTGAGTTCACCGCTCTCGTCGCCTCCGGACTGCTCGATCTCGGCGAAGGCACGAAACTCATCGCCGTGCGCGGGGCGGCCATGGCCCGCGCGGCGGATGCGAGCGAGGGCTCCATGGTGGCGGTGATGGGCGGTGACGAGGGGGCGCGCGACAACTTGGGCGGCGTCGCCGAGATCTGGATCGCCAATATCAACGGCACGGGTCAGATCGTGGTGAGTGGCACCCGTGCAGGCCTCGATGACCTACTGTCGCGTCACCGCGACCTCGGTTGGCGCCGCGCGACGTCCCTCGAGGTGGGCGGCGCGTTTCACTCGCCGCTCATGGCCCCGGCTCAAGCCGAGCTCGACGCGCAACTCGACGCGGCCGTCTGGGGCGAGACCGACGCGATCGTGATCTCCAACGTGGACGCTCAAGCCCATCGTGCCCCCGCGGAGTGGCGCGAACTCATGCGCCGCCAACTCACCTCCCCCGTTGAGTTCCTTGACGCCACGTTGGCGCTGCCCGATACGGTGCGCACGACCGTCGAATTACCGCCGAGCGGCGTGCTCACCGGTCTCACCAAACGCATTCGCGACTTCGACGTCCAGTTCGCTCCGGCCAGCCTCGACGAACTACAGGAGAGTCAACTATGAGCCGACACGTCATCGTGACCGGAGCCAGTCGCGGCATCGGTGCCGCGATCGCGCGCCACTTCATCGCCGACGGCGACCAGGTCGTCTCCCTCTCGCGCAGCGGCATCGCGCCCAGCGGCACGGCGAAGTCGTTCGAAGTCGACGTGGCCAACTCCGAGCAGGTGACCGAAGCGGTGAAGGCCGCCGTGGCGGAGTTCGGGCCGGTCAATGTCGCGGTCGTGAACGCCGGCATCACCCAAGACGGCATCGCGCTGCGCATGTCCGATGAGCAGTGGCACAACGTCATCTCCACCAACCTTGACGGAGCGTTTTATACCGCCCGCGCGGTGCTGGCGTCGATGGTGCGTGCGCGCAGCGGCTCGCTCATCTTCATGGGCTCAATCTCGCCCTTTATGGGGATTCCGGGCCAGGCCAACTACGCCGCCGCCAAGTCGGGGTTGGTGGGACTCGCGCGGTCCCTGGCGCGAGAAGTGGCGTCACGTTCCATCACGGTGAACGTCGTCGCCCCCGGTCTGATCGACACCGACATGACCAGCGAGTTAGGAGCCCGGGACTCCATGCTGTCACTCATCCCACTCGGGCACGCCGGCCAGCCCGACGATGTCGCTGGCGTTGTCGGGTTTCTCGCCAGTAACCACGCTCGCTACATCACGGGCGCGATAATTCCTGTTGATGGTGGGCTCGCACTCGGTCAGTAGGGTCCACGATCTCGCGACGCATTGACTACGATGGAGCGACAGAAAGTGGGGCTACACCATGGACCGTAACGAAGCATTTGCGAAATTCACCGAGGACACGGTTGAGGTCCTCGCGGTCGACCCTTCGCAAGTCACCGTCGAAGCGTCCTTCGCCGACGGCCTCGGTGCGGACCGCCTGGACCTCGTCGAACTCGTCATGGCGCTAG
>DATHNV010000274.1:0-2180 GCA_035485615.1 Acidimicrobiales bacterium | reverse complement strand
ACGGTCTCTCGGACCACAGTGACGCCTAACTTTTCGTTCGCCGACGAGATCACACTCAGCGCTTCATCGGGATTGACCCAACCGTCGCCCTCAAAGTACAGACCCTCGCCAATTCTCGGCGTGACATCTTGGAAGAACGAGTCGTGCGTATCGCGCGAGACCCGTACCGCGCTGACTCCAAAGTCATCGGCCACGTGGGCGACCTGATCGACGAGCTGTCGGTCGCCGCCGTCAAGGCCGACGAACAAGGTGCCGGTTTGGATCACCGACACGTGACGGTTCGTCACGTCAAAAAGCTCCTGTGCCAGTTCGCGCCACGACGCGACGGCGTCGCGCTGTCGTCGGTAGTTCTCGATCTCACCGGGGGCGACCTCGCCCTGAGGGGCAATCATGCCCGCTGCCGCCCACGTGGCCCCGCGGCCCGGGGCGGGATCGAACATCGTGACGCGCCATCCGTCGCGAGCCAGTCGAAACGCGCTCGTCGCTCCGATCACCCCGGCGCCGACGACGAGCGCGGTGCCACGAGTGTTGCTCACGCGACCAGCGTACCGACGAAGACCTTTCAAGTCCGTCGGTATAATGGGCGTGGGTCAGCGCTGCCCCAGAGCGACGCACATGACAAAAGACCTTTACGACCCCTCTTTCGAACACGACGCCTGCGGCGTCGGGATGGTGGCGGACCTCACCGGCCGTCCGAGCGTCACCACCGTTCTCGATGCCCTCACCATCCTCGAGAATCTCGAGCACCGTGGCGCCACGGGCGCCGACGTCGACTCCGGGGATGGTGCCGGAATCCTGACCCAGATACCCGACGCGTTCGTTCGCCACGTCTTTGAGGACGTACCGGAGGCGGGTCACTACGGCATCGCACAGTGGATGATTCCGAAACACTCCGACCTTGAGATTCTCCGAGGGGCCATCGACCAGGAGTTTGCTCAACTGGGACTCACGTCACGCTCGTGGCGCCCCGTTCCGGTCGACTCGCGCGTGCTCGGTCCCACGTCGGCCGCCGGTGAGCCGGCGTTCTTTCAACAGCTCCTCGTACCCGAGAGGGGACTATCAGGCGACGAACTCGAGCGCGTGCTCTACTGCGCGCGCAAGATCATCGAGAACCGCCATGACGTGTACGCAGCCTCGTGCTCGTCTCGCGTCGTGATCTACAAGGGAATGCTGAGCGCGCCACAACTCCGTCGGTACTTCGCGGACTTGACCGACGAGCGATTCACCACGGCCATCGCCGTGGTGCACAGTCGGTTTTCCACCAACGTCCTGCCGCGCTGGGATCTGGCCCAGCCATTTCGCTTCATCGCGCACAACGGGGAGATCAACACTGTTCGGGGCAATCGCAACTGGATGACGGCGCGTGAGTCGACCCTCGAAAGTTCGGTTCTGCCCGTGCCGGTGGGCGATCTCACACCGATCGTGACGCCCCACATGAGTGACTCCGCGAGTTTCGACGAAGTCGTCGAACTGCTGGTGCACGCGGGGCGTTCACTGCCGCACGCCGTTCTCATGATGATCCCCGAGGCGTGGGAGCGCTCGACCAACATGAGCCCCGAGCGCCGCGCGTTCTATCGCTACCACGCGGGACTGATGGAGCCCTGGGATGGGCCGGCGTCGGTCACCTTCTGCGACGGCACGGTCGCCGGGGCCGTGTTGGACCGCAACGGGCTGCGGCCCGCGCGTTACTGGATCACCAAGGATCAGCGAGTCATTCTCTCGAGTGAAGTGGGCGTCCTGGCCATTGACCCGGCGAACATCGAACGTAAGGGCCGTCTGCAGCCGGGACGAGTCTTTCTCGTGGACGTGGCCCAAGGTCGAGTCATCGAAGACGAGGAGTTGAAGTCTTCTCTCGCGAGCGCCGCACCCTACGCGCAGTGGCTCGAACGCCATCAGATCTCCCTGGACGAAATTGACGCTCCCGAGTCCCTCACGCCCGAACACGCCTCGGTCGTGCGGCTGCAGAAGAGCTTTGGGTACTCCGAAGAGGACCTGCGCATGATCGTGCGCCACATGGCCCAGGTCGGCGAGGAGCCGGTGGGATCCATGGGCTCGGACACCGCGCTCGCGGCTCTCTCGAGTCTGCCGCGATCGTTGTTCGACTACTTCAGTCAACTCTTCGCCCAGGTGACGAATCCGCCTCTGGACGCCATCCGCGAGGAGTTGGTCACCTCCACGAG
>DATHNV010000273.1:0-4738 GCA_035485615.1 Acidimicrobiales bacterium | reverse complement strand
GACGCCACCGGCGCCACGGGCGTCGTGTTTAGTGGCCACTCCGTGGATCCCTTCAACCCCAAGACACTGCGCGCGACGGCCGGCTCGATCTTTCACCTGCCCGTCGCGGTGGCCGAACTGGACGAGACGCTGCAGTCTTTCTCGCAGCGCGGAGCGACGACCTACGCGACCGTCGTTCACGGGGGCGCCGATCACCGCTCGATCGACTACCTTCGCGCGAGCCTGGTCGTGATCGGCAACGAAGCCGAGGGCCTGAGCGAGGAGGCGGTCGCACTCTGCGACGCACGGATCTCGATCGCCATGGCGGGGGCGAGCGAGTCCCTCAACGCCGGGGTGGCCGGATCGCTCATCGCCTTCGAATCGATGTGGCGGCGTCAAAGCACAGGCGAGGGTCCGTTAACCCCTAGCCTTTGAGGGTTATGTCATCGTCGCCGCTCGCCGATCTCGACTCCCAGGTCGCCAGTCTCCTCGCCTCGATCGAGTCGCTGATCAGCCTGGAAGCACTGCGTAGCGCCGAACCCACCATCGTGGGCAAGCGCTCGATTTTGGCCTCGCTGCAAAAGTCCTTGGGTTCGCTCGAACCCGACGAGCGTCGCGAGGCCGGAGCGAGGCTCCAAGATGCGCGTACCACGGTGGGTGACGCCTTTGACGCGCGGCGACGTGTCCTTGAGAGCGACGCGCGTCAGGCGTCCCTCGAGGCGGACCGCTTGGACTTGGGCGATGTTGTCGCATCGAGCGTGTCGTCGTCGCTCAGCGCGGGACACCCCGGTCTCGTGGCGGTCACCCAACGCGAGCTCGAAGACGTCTTTGTCGCCCTCGGCTTTACCGTCGCCGAGGGACCCGAGGTCGAGACCGACTGGTACAACTTCGAGGCGCTCAATATTCCCCCCGCCCACCCCGCGCGCGGGCTCTGGGACACCTTCTACGTGGACTTGGGCGAACCCGAGACGGTGGTGCTGCGCACGCACACCTCGCCCACCCAGATCCACCTCATGGAAGAGGCGGTGGCGGGCGGTACCCTGCCGATCCACTCGGTCATGCCGGGACGCTGTTATCGACGCGACGCCCCGGACGCTCGACACCTGTACGCGTTTCATCAGATCGAGGGGCTGGTCGTTGATCGTGGCATCACCTTCGGGGATCTCGCGGGCGTGATCGAGAGCTTCACCAAGGCCTACTTCGGACCCGACATCTCCTCGCGCCTGCGCCCGGGTTACTTCCCCTTCACGGAACCATCGGCGGAGTTCGAGATCACGTGCACCATCTGTCGGGGCGCGGGATGTCGCACGTGCTCATTCAGTGGATGGGTCGAGTTGGGCGGCTGCGGGATGCTGGATCCTGCGGTGCTGGAGGCCGTGGGCATTGACGGATCCCAGTGGAGCGGCTTCGCGTTTGGCTTTGGCATCGACCGGTGCGCGCAGATGCGCCACGAACTGGGCGACATGCGAGCGTTGATCGAAAACGACACCCGATTCTTGGACCAGATCTCGTGAAGGTCTCACTGAACTGGCTACGCGAGTTCGTCGACCTGTCCGAGAGCGTCGAGGAACTGAGTGAGATTCTGAGCGACCTCGGCCTCGTGGTCGAAGGCGTGGAGCACGTCGGTGAGGGACTCGAGGACGTGGTGGTCGCGCGGGTCGACGAGATTCGTGCGATCAAGGGTGCGGACCGGATTCGTCTGGTGACAGTCGACGCCGGTGATGGCCCCCTCGAGATTGTCTGTGGCGCGATGAACGTGTCCGTAGGTGACCATGTGCCCTTAGCCCCGGTGGGAGCGGTGTTGCCGGGGGGCTTTGCGATCACCGAGCGCACGATGCGTGGCGTGACGTCGCGCGGCATGCTCTGTTCGTCGCGCGAACTGCGCCTGAGCGATGATCACCAGGGCCTCATGATTCTCGATGACCTGGCAGAACCGAGAGTGGGCGAGAAGCTCCTCGACGCGCTTGCCATCACGCCCGACGTGATCTTTGACATCTCAGTCGAGGGCAACCGGCCCGACGCATGGTCGATCGAAGGCGTCGCGCGCGACCTCGCGGCGCGCCTCGGGCGCGCGATGCACGAGCCGGTCCTGGCCACGCCGAACTCAGACGAGACGAGCGACTCCTTCGCTCACGCCGGTATCGTCGACCCCGATCTATGCGGTCGCCTGACCGTGTCGGTCGTGCGCCACGTGCATGTTCGCCCGTCGCCCCCTTGGGTCGCGCAACGCCTGCGCAGCGCGGGTATGCGCCCGATCTCCAACGTCGTTGATGCCTCCAACTACGTCATGTTGGAACTGGGCCAGCCGACTCACCCCTACGACGCGGCCAAGGTCGCCGGACACACACTGCGTGCGCGACGCGCGCGCCGGGGCGAGTCCCTGGTCACGCTCGATGGCGTGACCCGAGAACTGGCCGTACCGGGCCGCGGGCTCGGCGACACCGGTGAAGATGGGGCGATCGTCGACGGCGACGACCACATCCTGGGCCTGGCTGGCGTGATGGGTGGCGACGACAGCGGCGTGTCCGAGGACACGTCGGACATCCTGTTAGAGGCGGCGTTCTTCGATCCCATGACGATCGCGCGGTCCTCCAAGCGACACGGACTGCGCAGTGAAGCGTCGCACCGCTTTGAACGAGGTGTTGATCCCGAGGGCGCGCTACGAGCGGCGGCGCGCTTTGTCGCCATTCTTCGTGAGAGCGTGCCCGAACTCGAGTTTCTCGCCGCACCCTTGGACGTGCGAGGTGACGTGCCCGTCCCTCCCACTCTCAGCGTGAGCGCCGAGGACATCGAGCGTCTCTTAGGCGTCACTCTGGAGCGAGATGAGGTCGCCTCAATCCTGTCGCGCATGGACTTCGTGGTGGCCCAAGGCGACGGTTCCCTGGAGGTGACCGCCCCGTCGCGACGTCTCGACATACGCGAGGGTCTGCGAGGTCGTGCCGACGTGATCGAAGAGATTGCCCGGGTCCACAGCTATCGACGTATTCCCCTTCATCATCCCGCGTGGCCCGAACCCGGTGGGCTCACCGCGCGTCAGGAACTGCGCCGCCAGCTGCGCGACATCGTGGTGGACGCGGGAGCGTACTAGGCGTGGACGCCATCTCTGGGCAGTGAGGCTGACTTCGACCTACTGCATGCGGGGATCCCGCGGGTACGGGTCACCAATCCGCTGTCGTCCGAAGAGTCGGTCCTGCGCGCCACGATGCTCACGGGGCTGCTGCGAGCCTGGGCGAAGAACTTCGAACGCGGGATCGGCGACGTGGTGCTCGGCGAGTTCGGGGTGGTCTTTGAGCACCCCGGGGCGACCACGACGCCGCGCCTCGCGCGCGGGGGCATCAACGGCGAACAGCTCCTTCAGTTGCCTCGTGAGAACGAGCGACTCACCCTCGTCCTGGGTCGCCCCGACGACGACGCGCGCAGCGCCGTGGCGTTGTGGCGCTTCATCGAAGGCCGGCTCGGTCTCGACGAGGTCGTGGTGCGCTCCGGCGATGCCCCGGCAGGTTTTCACCCCACACGCGCCGCCGCCCTCGTGGACCGCCGAAGTGGACGAACCCTCGGCTTCGTGGGCGAAGTCGACGCGGAGTTCGTAGGAGAGCTCGTGAACGTACCGCCCACGCGTCGACTCGGCGTGCTCGATCTGGACCTCGACGCGCTGGTCGATCCCGAGGTCGCCACGCGACGCTCGGTGCTGGTAAATGTGCCGAGCCGGTTCCCGAGCGCGGTGTTCGATCTCGCCTTCGTCACGCCGCGTGCGGTGCACGCCGCCGACCTCGCGCTGACGTTGCGCACGGCGAGCGACTTGGTGGAGTCCGTGACACTCTTTGACGTCTATGAAGGACCGGGTCTGGCGGAGGGCACGCGCTCTCTCGCCTACAACGTGCGCGTCAACTCCCTGGATCACACCTTGAGCGACGCGGAGGTGGCGGCGGCGCGCGAGAGTTTGATCGAGTCGGCCGGCCACCTCGACGCGGCCCTGCGATAGGGGAGTCGTGGTCGAGTTCGTTCCCCTGGGCGAGGAAGGACGACGCTTCAGCGAGGACTACGTGGTGCGCCTCGGCGACGCCGATGAGCGCGGACTGTTTCGACTCGACGGGGTCGTGGGGTTCTTGCAAGATGTCGCGACCGACGACTGGACCGACACCGGCATCGAGACCGATGAGACCTGGGTGGTGCGTCGAACGCGATTCCGATTGGTGGACGGTGCACGTTGGCCTCGGTACTTGGACCACGTGCGTCTCACCACCTGGTGCGGGGGAGTGGGCGCGGCGTGGGCGGAGCGGCGTACCAACATCGACCTCAACGGGGTGACGTCCATCGAGGCGGCGGGTCTGTGGGTGCCGATCGGACCGTCTGGTGTGCCCGTTCGTCTGCGCGCGAGTTTCTTTGACGTCTATGGTTCGTCGGCTCAGGCTCGAAAGGTTCCCGGGCGCGTCGAGACTCCGGTGGTGGCCGAGGGAGCGACGCGTCGACCCTGGCCACTGCGCGAGGCCGATTTGGACATCGCTGGGCACGTCAACAACGCCGCGGTCTGGCAGGCGGTGAGCGAAGTTGTGCCCCCACCCGTGCGATTCGTGAGCGTGACACACCACCAATCACTCGAACGCGACGACGACGTGGTGCTGATGAGTACGCCGGGCGCGCTGTGGCTCGTCGTGGATGGCGTCATCAAGGTCTCGGCGACCTACGAGACCTAGGCCAGCGCGGGGCGCGGCCGACTGGTCGCGATGACGCACCCCACGATCACCAGTGGGAAGCCGAC